>CAOJHG010000208.1 GCA_948435975.1 uncultured Oscillibacter sp.
ATAAGCCTGCTGACTGCCTCCTGCATGGACAAACAGCGCGTCATGCCCCAACGCCAGTTCTACGTAATAAGGCCGTGCGGAACGGACGCTGCCCAAGTTCCCAATGCCCTCTACGGTTTGATAGACCCCCAGCATCCGGGTAATCCCCCCTTCTACGGGAACCTCATAGATAATGTCTGCCTGTGAAATTCCAATCTGTGGCTGAGCCGCTCTGATATTGTTCAGCATCACTGCAATAGGGCGGTTGTCCTCATATTCCAGCTCCATAGGCAGGCCGGTCAGCGGATTCGTGCCAGCAGGAACATAGGGTTCCGGCTCTGGGTCTGGTTCCTGTTCTGCGATAGGCGGCGATGGGTCCTCCACTGGGTCTGGGGATGGGGCTGGAGGCGTTTCTTCCTTTCCACAGCCCGCCAGGAATATCAGCAGCATCACCGCAAGGAGCATCACAAGGTTTTTCTTCATCCCACCGCCGCCTTTCTTTGGTTCTCTTTCCTCTATGATACCAACGGCGGCAGACACCGTCAAGGCAAAATCCATCAAATTTCGATTTTCACTCTATACAATCCGCCATTTCTTAAAGTATAATGACCTTATCAAACAATGAATGGTTCCTTTGCTTGTATCAATCCAATAGATTGAGATCGGTTCGTGGAATAAACCATTCGAAACGAAAGACGCACCTTCTTCCTGCTCCTAAGCGGCGCTGAATCGTTACTGACGCATTGCCTTCCTCCTGCTGTCAGCATCCATAAACAGGAGTTGAATACCAGCCGCATCGGTGGTATACTGTATTTGTAACAGAACAGCAAAGAAGATTTCGTTTTTCGGCAAATTACGCTTTCCCAGTGCTTTTCTTTTTGCGGAAACGCAGAGAAATATCTGTCTATTTTCTTCATGGAGGTGCTGTCATGGCAGGTCCCGGCTTCATCCACGACAAGCTGGAAATCAAATTCCTGATCCTCTATATCGCCGCCCGCATCATCGAGCCGGTCCCCTTTGACACCATTTTGGACTTGACCATGTGTGATGACGCTATCGACTACTTCGACTTCTCAGAGTGCCTGGCAGACTTGGTCCGAACTGGACACCTCACAGTTTCTGAGGACGGCCTGTACACCATCACCGAGCAGGGACGGCGGAACAGCGAGATCTGCGCTTCCAGCCTCCCCTACTCCGTGCGGCTGCGGTGCGACCGGAACCTCACGGAATGGAACCGGAAGCTGCGCCGGAAAAGCCAGGTCCGGACCTCTGTGGAAAAGCGGCCTAACGGGACCTACACGGTCAAGCTGGCTTTGGACGACGACTTGGGCAGCGTGATGGACCTGCGGCTGATGGTGGTCCGGGAAGATATGGGCAACGCCCTGGCCGAACGCTTCCGAAAGGCTCCTGAGCGGCTGTACAGCGAGGTCCTCCGCGTTCTCTTGGACGATATGTAATAGGCTTGTCTTCATTTTTGAGCTGGAGAGGTATACCTATGTACGTTTTGCTGTCGTTTCTTCTCATCTGCGTTGGACTGTTCATGCTCCTCAAGCCGGAGATTTTTTACGAACTTACGGAAGGCTGGAAGAACCGTTCCTCTGGCAGTCCCTCCCGCTCCTACCTCCTAAGCACCCGATTCGGCGGCGTCATGATGCTGCTGGCAGGCGGAATGGGCGTTGCCGTCTGGCTTCTTGGCTGATCCTTCCCCGCACCACTGCGCAAAAAAAAGAAATCCCGGATGCAAACGTCCGGGATTTCATATGTGTGATTAGACCGCTCTGGTGACCTTGCCGGAACGCATACAACGCGTACACACATACACATGGCGGGGAGTGCCGTTGACAATCGCCTTCACACGTTTCACATTGGGCTTCCAGGGACGGTTGGAACGCCGGTGAGAGTGAGAAACTTGAATGCCAAAGGTCACGCCCTTGCCGCAATACTCACACTTAGCCATCCGCTGCACCTCCCTGCTGCTACGTAGTTCTGTGCCTACCTTCATAAGCACATTTTTTATCATAACAGAATTCATCAAAAAATGCAAGAAGAATTTTCAAAAAATCCGAAGTTTTTTCGTAGCCCAGAAACGTGGGAAGGTGTTGCGGAATTCAAAGACTTCATATATAATAAAAAGGCAATTCTGGAAAACGATTTTTACTGGTACGGTTTATCCATACTTTACTGATAGGATAGGCCCGAGGAATAAAAACACCTTCGGGCCGGAAATGTGAGGAATGTGCCATGCGAGAAAACGGCTTGAAGCTCAAAGAGTTTATCTCCCAATTTGATCTGGAGGTCCTGCACGAAGGCAGCGATTTCGATTCCGCCCTGCTCACGGTCACAGATGTCAACCGGCCCGGACTCCAATTTCACGAGTTCTACGATTACTTCGACCCCCGCCGCCTGCAAGTCATCGGCAAAGCGGAGGTCACCTATTTGAAAAGCCTGGCTACTGCCCAGCGGCGGAAATGCTTCGACGATCTTTTCATGTACGATATCCCTGCCCTGGTGATCTCCCGGGGACTGGACTGCTTCCCCTGCTGCATGGAAAGCGCCATCGAACATGAGCGGACCCTCCTGCGCACCTCCGAGACCACCGCCGCTTTCACCAGCCGGGTCATTGACTGCCTCAACCGTGTCCTGGCTCCCTGCATCACCCGGCACGGCGTTCTTCTCGACATCTACGGTGAGGGCGTTATGATTACCGGTGATTCCGGCGTGGGCAAGAGCGAGGTTGCCATCGAACTGATTATGCGGGGACACCGTTTGGTCGCGGACGACGCCGTAGAACTGCGGCGCATTTCCAATCAGCTCACTGGCACCGCGCCGGAACTCATCCGCAATTACATCGAGCTGCGGGGCATCGGGGTCATCGACGTGCGGCAGCTATTCGGTGTGCGGGCAATCAAAAACGAGGCCCTGCTGGATATGGTGGTCCATTTCGAGCCCTGGGACAGCACAAAATTCTATGACCGTCTGGGCATTGAGGATCACTACACAGACATCCTGGATGTTCAGGTTCCTATCGTCACCATCCCTGTCCGGCCTGGACGGAACCTTGCCAGCATCGTTGAAGTCGCCGCCATGAACAACCGGCATCGGAAATTCGGATACAATGCGGCGGCGGAGCTGGCCCGCAAGGTGGACCTCCAGGCGGAGGGGAAACTGCCCTTGTAATCTTTCATGACAGGAGGTCCTTCCTTGGACTGGACAATTCAATTTGACCGGCGCGTTTCCACAGATTTGCCGGAGTTGAAGATTTTGCAGGAGGAACCTATGAGCCGCCACACCTCCTTCCGAATCGGCGGACCCGCAAAACGGATGGCTTTTCCCCACAGCGCTGGGGAACTGCTGAAGCTGCTGCGGATTGCCCGCTTTTGCGAGGCAAACCCTTTGGTCATCGGCAACGGCACAAACCTGCTGGCCCCAGATGAAGGGCTGGACCGGCTGGTTATCGGCCTTTCACATGGCTTGAACCGGATAGAAAACGGTCCAGAACCAAATACCATCATGGCCGAGGCAGGCGTCTCCTTAGCGCGGGCGGCAGATTTCGCCTGCAAGCAGGGATTGTCTGGCCTGGAGTTCGCCCATGGCATCCCTGGCACCGTTGGCGGCGGCGTATGTATGAACGCTGGCGCCTATGGCGGTGAAATCAAGCAGGTTCTGTCCGGCGCGGCAGTGTTGTTCCCCGAAGAAGAGCAGGCGCGGTTTCTTTATGCGGAAGCGTTGGACCTCTCCTACCGCCACAGCCTGCTGTTGGAAAAGCCTGAGAGCGTGCTTCTACATGCTGTGTTCCGCCTTACGCCCGGAGACTCCAATGAAATCATGGAAACCATGCGGGACCTGATGCAGCGGCGGAAGGTCAGCCAGCCCTTGGAATGGCCCAGCGCAGGCAGTACGTTCAAGCGTCCGGAGGGCTATTTCGCCGGGACCCTGATTGACCAGTGCGGACTGAAAGGACTGACTGCCGGCGGTGCGCAGGTCTCGGAAAAACACGCGGGATTCCTCATCAACCGGGGCGGCGCCACTTGTGCGGATATGAAGGCCCTAATCGCCCAGGTTCAGGAGCGCGTTCTCCAGGAAACCGGCGTACAGTTGGAACCAGAGGTGCGCTTCCTTTAAGCTGCTTCGCAAACGCCTGCTATCCATCCCATATACGCAGAGGGAGGTTTACAATGGAAATCTTAATCATCTCCGGCCTATCCGGAGCAGGAAAAAGCAAGGCCGCCTCCTTTTTGGAGGACATCGGCTTTTATATCGTGGACAACATGCCCGCCGCCATGATTCTGAAATTCGCGGAGTTCTGCGCGGGCGGAAACGGGCGCTACGACCGGGTCGCTCTGGTGTACGATGTGCGGACGGCTAATTCCTCTACAGAGCTTTTCGACGTGCTGGACACGCTGAAAGCCATGGACGGCGTCTGCCGGATGCTCTTCCTGGAGGCGTCCGCCGAAACTGTCATCAAACGCTATAAAGAAACCCGCCGCCGTCATCCCCTTCGGGACAGCTCGGACTCCCTGGAAGCCGCCGTCCGGCAGGAGCAGGCGCTTATGAAGCCGGTCGAGGAGCGGGCGGATTTTGTCATTGATACCTCCTTTCTCTCCACCGCCCAGCTTCGAAATGAACTGCTGTCCTTCTTCGGCGGCGAGAACGAGCAGGGCGGCATGGTCGTCAATGTCTCCTCCTTCGGCTTCAAGTACGGCCTGCCCTTGGAGGCGGACCTGGTCTTTGATGTGCGCTTTATGCCTAATCCTTTTTATATTGAGGACCTGCGCCATCAGACGGGTTTGGACCAGCCGGTTT
>CAOJHG010000209.1 GCA_948435975.1 uncultured Oscillibacter sp.
CATAAAAGGTCCGCCAAGGGAGCAAATATCTGATGCAGAGGAAAGATGCGGACGGCGTGGTCAAAGACCATGCAGACCATGGCAAAGATTTTCAGCTGTTTGTAATTCATGATGTCCTCCTTCTCTCCGGCTCCAGCCGGTTCCAAGAAGAGTATACAGGCCGTTTCTTACAAACAACTCGACAAAATTCTTAAAGTTTTCTTACAGTTTTGGTCATTCCATAATAACAAAGAAGATGGTCCGTTTCCACGGACCATCCCCTCTCCCGCTCTCAACGAAGCCCCAAGGGATTTCACAGACCAATCTCCCTCCCACACCGCGGCGGCATCCGACATGAGAGGTGCAGCCTGCCCCTCAGAAGCATCCAATGCCCACGCCTCCTCCCACAATTCCTCCGGTTCCTTCACAGGCCAGTCTACTCCCGGCACGCCGTCAAACAGGGCCACCAGACTTGAGCGAATGGTAGAGTCCTTAAAACAGATCAGTTTTCCCACAGCGTCCGCAGCCGCTCGTCCGCCCAAACCACCTGATTGCAGCCCCATTTCTTGGAGTCGTACAGCATGGCGTCCACAATCAGTATCTTTTCCATATCCGCACCTACACTCCTTGTTTTGTGTTACCGCCTGGGACGGCTGTGTCCTTTTTTGATTCAACGGGTCCATGAACCCATATTTCGATCCTGTAATAAAAAAATTTAATTTGGGCTCAAAAAATGCCCTCAAGGGCAAAACCATTTAAAAATAAACATTTATTTTTTTCCCCGTGAAAAACGCACCGCTGGAAAGCGGTGCGTTTTTATTGCCGTTTTTTCTCCGGCTTCAAATAGCCGCTCAGTCCGGTGGTCAGCAGGCGGAAGACCGTCTCCTCCGTCTCCTCGTTGTTCGGAAGCACACCTTCCACCACGTATTTGGCATACATCACCGTCGACGTGAGAACGTGGAGCCACAACAGATCCTGGTTAATTTGGTCCAGACTGGGGAACACCTTTTTGAAGGCCTGGACCATTCCAATAAACGTCCCGAAATAGGCCACGTCCCGGCTCTTGTCGTACTTGGGGAAAAAAGCGCTGTCCCGAAAGCGATGGTAGAAGACGGTCTCGTCCGGGTGGGCCGTCCAAAACCGGAAATAGGGCAGCCACAGGCCTTTCACCGCGCCCATGGGGTCGGTGCGCATGGCCAGGGGATTGAATTTTAAGCGCTCAAAAATCGCCGCCGCCTGTTTGTCCACATAGGTGAAGCACTCCACAAGCAGCTGCTCCTTCCCGTCAAAGTAACGGTAAATCGCTCCGGGGGAAATTCCCGCCAGCTCGCTGACATTCTGGATGCGCACACCCTCCAGGCCATACTGCCGCACAGCCTTCATCGCCGCAAAAATAATCCGCGTTTTGGTGTCATCCAGCGTCATCACAACCCCCTATAACAAAACCCAGCCGACTGCTTCGTGAATGAATTATATACGAAACCGCGGCTTTTGACAATACCCTTTTTCGCGAAGTGGACCTCCCATTGCGCGCTTCGTTATAGAGAAGTTCTCCTGTGGGGACTGAATTATGTCCGTCGGTTCTCCGTGGCTGGCCTCCCTCTCAGCGGACATCTCCTCCCGCGAAAAGCGCACCGCCCCTTCCCTGCCCACGCCGGTTCGCCCTGCTGCCGCCCTATTACGGCAATTTCCCTTGCAATCCTTTAGGATTGCAAGGGAAATCTCTTTACATGCTATAAGTGGTATTAAAACCACATCCCGCGGCTCTGCGCAGATTTCAGCCACGCCGCCCTTCGGTCTCCAGCAGGCGCTCCGGGTTGAGTCCCTCCAGCTCCGGCAGAACAAACCGTCCGTCCTTGCGGATCAGCGTGCCGTCAAACCACATCTCCCCGCCGCCATACTCCGGCGTCTGGACGCAGACCAGATCCCAATGGATACCGGATTTGTTTCCGCTGTCGCACTCAGCGTAGCAATTCCCCGGGGTGAAGTGGAAGGAGTCAATGATTTTCTTGTCAAACAGCGTGTCCTTCATGGGTTTCGCGATGCAGGGATTCAGGCCAAAGGAGAATTCCCCAACGCCCTTGGCCCCCTCGTCGCGGTCAAAAATCGCCTGAATCCGCTTGGCGTCGTTGGCCACGGCGTCCACCAGATGGCCGTCCCGATAGGTCAAACAAATTCCCTCAAAGGTGTAGCCATCGTAAAGGGCATGCGTGTTGAAGGAAATTTGCCCCTGAATACTGCCCGGCACCGGGGCGCTGAACAGCTCGCCGTCCGGCAGATTCTTATCACCGGCGCAGCAGACAGCGGGCAGACCCTTGATGGAGAATTTTAAATCCGTGCCAGGGCCCAGGATGTGGACCTGATCCGTGCGTTCCATCCGCTCCTTCAGCGGCTCCATGGCCTGCCGGAGGCGGCCGTAATCCAAGATACAGACCCGGAAGAAGAATTCCTCAAAATCCTCCGTGCTCATCCCCGCCATCTGGGCGGCGGTCTGAGTAGGATAGCGGAGGGCGCACCATTTGGTATTGGGAACCCGGAGGTCGCCGTTGAAGGGTTTGCGGTAGATGCGCCCGAACTGCGCGGTTTTTTCTGGCGGCACGGAGCTGAGCTTCGCCGTGTTCTCCCCGCCCCGGACGCCCACGTAGGCGTCCATCTGCCGCATCAGGGCAATGTCGTTTTCCGCCATGATGGACAATTGCTCCTGGGTGCAGCCCATCAGCAGCGGGCGCAGAATCTCGTCTTTTTTCAGCCACACAAAGGGAACCGCTCCGGCCCGATAGGCCTCTTCAATCAACGCCTCCACCAGAGAGTCACAGCTCCCGTTGGCCTCGATCAAAAATTTATCTCCCGGTTTCAGTCCACAGAAATAACCCTGTAATCACTTCCGCCAGTCTTTGCACTCTGGGATCTTTACATAGCACGATGGCCTCCTTTACAATTTACATACAATATGCCATGCCAAACAGATGGGCCCCCTCAGGGGCCAGGATGCCAGGGTTCCGTGACGCCGGCGTCCTCCCGGGCAGAGAGGTCTTTTCGAATCCGGTCGCCTCCCGCCTTGGAAATGGGAAACAGGAAAATCGGAATCAGTGTCAGCGAATAGCCAAGGATCTGATACAGCCCGTTCAAATTCAAAATAACGCCCACAGCCTTCGGTCGAATGGCCGACGCGGCATGGAACCCCACCAGTCCCATCAAAATACCAGTGAGCCACTGACCAAAGGCCCGTCCCAGCTTCTGAGCGAAGATGACAAAGGCGCTGATGATGTCCGCCTCCCCCGCGCCGTGGTGGAGCGAGGTCCAGTCCACACACTCCGGTACCCAGGAAAAATGGACGCGCCATACAGAGACGCGCCGATGTAGGAAAACACGATCAGGCCCAGCGCTGTGCAAACGGAGAGAGACGCCACGAAGATCCAGATCGCCACCGGTTTCACAAGGCTGATACACTAGGCAACCAGCAGTAGGTGCCGCTTGTCCATTCGCTCCAGCACAAAGGGAATCACGAAGTTGCAGGCTAACGAAATCGGAAGACTATAGATGGCCGTCAGCTCTAAAACGCTGGTATCCCCCAGAACATATTCGTAATAGTACATGGAGCTGACGTTGTTGATAGTCTGGGGCAGGAACGATAAGCTAATGGCGGCACAGACGCACACCACCGGCCGGTTCTTTGCCAGCTGGAGCAAGTGGTGAAACACCGTGCGCCTGGGGTGCGTGGGGATAGATCCCGGATAGTCCACAAACCGCATCCCCTGCTGACAGATGAAGAAGGCCGGCAGCCCAATACACCAGACCACCAGAATGAACCTCTGCCATCCGGCGGCCCAGCCACCCAGCCGCTCCACGCCCCGAAGCAGTGCCACGCCAATCACCGTTCCCGTCAGTACCCCCGCCGTAAGCCGGACGGTCAGCAGCAGGTTCCGAGCCTTGTAATCCCGGGTGAGAATGGAGCACATTGCCTGCCAGGGCACGCAGCACATGGTGAAGGACACGCTGTAGAGCATCATGATGATCCGGTAATAAACAACCTTTCCCCCGGTCCCCAGGGGCGGCACTGTAAAACGCAAGACCGTCGTGATGCACAAGAAAAACGCGCCCAAGTGATGGTATTTTCCCATGCGCGTATTGCAGCGGTCCGCCATCCCGCCAATGATGGGGTCGTTCACCGCGTCAAACAGGGTTATGAACATCAACATGAAGCCGACAACAGCGGAGGGAAGCAGCGCCACGTTTGTCATATAATACATGCCGAACTGTTCCGCTATAATCCCCAGATTAATAAATATGCCGCCAATTCCGTAGGCGGCGTATTCCTGGATGGTCGGGTTCCTTCTCCTTCGGTTATCCATACCCCTGCGTCCCCCCATTCAAATCATATTCCCCCGTCCTCCGGAGGCCGTGCTCCGGAGGCCCCTGGCGTCTCATTTCCGTCTCCCCGGCTCAGGCCTGATCCTGCGGCCACCGATAGGCCACGTTGGTGTAAATCGCCGCGCCCACCGGCAGAACGTCCTCGTTGAAGATCACGTTGTCCTTATGGCCTTCCGCCGCGCAGCCCTCCTCCGGCAAAGCGTTGGCCGCCAGACCCGCCTGCATGACACCGCAGCGGATGGACGCCTGTTCCACACCCGGAAAATCATGGGCCATGATCTCATGCAGCGCCAGATTCAAGCGGACGGCGATGGTCAGCGGATGAATCCCCCGGATTCCCTGGGGCGCTTTGATCTGAATGGAAAACTGATCGGTAAAACCAAGCCGGTATTTTTTTGTCCCTTCCATAGATAGTGTCCTTTACAC
>CAOJHG010000210.1 GCA_948435975.1 uncultured Oscillibacter sp.
ATTGGCCAGCGCGCCGCCGATAAAGTCCAGCTCCTTCTGAATCAGGAAGCCGGAAACTGCGGGCAGGTGGTTGGACACGCCGGCGGTAGAAGCGTGGGCTCGGTGTACCGCACCAAAAGCGTCGGAGACATACACGCCCTCCGCACCGGCCAGAGAAGCCATTTTTTCAGCAAGGGCGGGGTCGTTTTTGGTCTCGCCCGTCTCGAAGCGGGTGTTTTGCAGCAGCATGATCTCACCGGGCTTCAGCGCGGCGGCCTTGGCTTGGGCGTCGGGACCTACCACGTCGTCCGCCAGGATCACTGGCTTACCCAGCAGCTCGCTGAGGCGGGCGGCAACGGGTTCCATCCGCAGCTCGGCAAGGGATTTTTTCCATTTCTCCTCCGTGATGGAGGCCTCGTCCTTGCCCTTCTCCAACTGCTTCTTCTTGTAGGAATCGAAGGTTGCTACAGGCTTGCCCATATGGGAGCACGCGATCACAGCCGCGCCCTGGTCCAACAGATATTGGATGGTAGGCAGCGCGGCCCGGATGCGCTTGTCGTCCGTGATAACGCCGCTGCCGTCCTTGGCCATGGGAACATTGAAGTCACAGCGGAGCAGGACCTTCTTGCCAGATACGTCTACATCCTTGACAGTTTTCTTGTTGTAATTCATCTCTGAACACTCCTTATCAACAAACTCCCCTATTATATATAGGGTTCTAATAAAAATCAAGTATTTCTGCCCCAGACAGGCAGGGCGCTTTAGAGGGGAAATTTTCCCGGCTGCACAGTCTCCGCCATTTCGCCGGTTCCCAGCAGGCCGGGAAAGCCCGTCTGCCGCAGAGCCTCATATACGCAGACGGCGACAGTGTTGCTCAGATTCAGACTTCTGGCCTCGGACACCATAGGAAGCCGGATGCAGCGCTCCCGAAACCGTTCCCGAAACGCCAGGGGAAGTCCGGCGGTCTCCTTGCCGAAGAACAGCCAGCTTTCCGCCGTGAATGCCGCTTCCGCATATGACCGCGGGGCCTTCGTGGTGGTGAGCCAGGCGTTCTGGGCGGCCTCCGGATGGCGGCGGAACAAGTCCTCCAGATTTTTGTATTCCTGGACGGAGACCAGATGCCAGTAGTCCAGGCCGGCCCGCTTCACCGCCCGCTCGGAAGTGTCGAAGCCCAGGGGGTGGATCAGATGGAGCTGCGAACCTGTAGCAGCGCAGGTCCGGGCGATGTTGCCGCAGTTCTGTGGAATCTCCGGTTCCACCAAAACAATATGGAGCATGAGCCGCCTCCTTTTCTCCATTCCCGCCGGACTGGGAAGACGCCGAATGCCAGGGGAATGTTAAAACAGACTCATTTTAATCCATTACGTTAACAAATTCAACTACATTTTGTGAGGAAAATCCAATTTTCATGGAAACTCACTAGGAAGAGAAATTAAATTTTGCAAAACGCCGAAAATCAGCCGCCATTCTTGATGGAAAAAGAGCTGTTTCCGTAGTCTCCGACAAAAATCTGCGGAAAAGCCCAAAAGATTTGGGAGAATTTTTGTGAACTATTTCTCCGGAAAGACTGGATTTCCTATAAAACTTTGGTATAATACAAGTGTAGTATAGATTTGCGGGCGATAAGGACCGCAGAGGATGTGTGAACAAGGAGGGCTGCGCCATGATTCAACCCCAGCGCGCCGTATTCTTTTTCGAGGAGGACGCCGCCGTCCCAAATGATTTGAAACCGCTGATGCTGGAAGCCGTATTAGACTGTCCCATTCTGACTTGGATGAGCAATCAATTGTTGGCCGATGGCGTCCGGCGGTTTTTCGTGGTCTGCGGGCCCCGTTTCGCAGAGGAGGCCGGAAAGTGCTTCCCCGTGGAGGCGGAAGCGGTGGTTTCCGAACTGCAAAGGGACCTGTATGCGTTCTTGGATACCAGCGAGTCGGTCTTGGTGCTGCCCCGGGCGGCGGTTCCCATGGCGGAGGCCGGCCCCGGCTTTGCTTATGCCGCCCCTGGTCATGCCTTGCAGGAGGCTTGGCGTGTCCGGATGACCAACGCGGTCCAGGAAGCGGAGCTGGTCCCTGGCTGGGTGCCGGTCTACGGGCCGCAGACCATCGCGGAACTGGAGCCTATCCTGCGCGGCAAGGGCGTTGTGCCGCCGGAGCAGGGAAAATAGAGAGGATTTATAAGAGACGAATTTCCTGCTGTGTCCTGGGGATACAGGGCAAAGGAAACAGTGCCATATGCCTGAACCGGCGAGGCTGGCGGGCATCCAAATACAGAACTTGGAAAGAGGGCGTTTGACATGATAGCTCATGGCAAGGACATCAAGGTATTTTCTGGCAGCGCACACCCGAAACTGGCGGAAGAAATCTGCACCCAAATAGGTACCAAGCTCGTCGAGGCGGAAGTGGGTACCTTCTCGGACGGCGAAATCTATGTGTCTTTGTATGAAACGGTCCGGGGAAGCGACGTGTTCGTAGTTCAGCCGACCAGCAGTCCCGTCAACAGCAACCTGATGGAGCTTCTTATTATGATCGACGCACTGAAGCGGGCTTCCGCCGGGCGCATCACCGCAGTCATGCCCTATTACGGATACGCCCGGCAGGACCGCAAGGCCAAGGCCAGGGACCCTATTACCGCAAAGCTGGTGGCAAATATGATTACTGCTGCGGGCGCGGACCGGGTGCTGACCATGGACCTGCACGCTTCCCAGATTCAGGGCTTCTTTGATATCCCTGTGGACAATCTGGCGGGCAACCCCATTTTCGTGGATTACTATGCGAAGAAGTTCGGCGCCCGCTGCGAGGATATCATCGTCGTATCTCCGGACGTGGGTTCTGTGGCGCGGGCACGGACGTTTGCCCAAAAGCTGCACATGAACCTGGCCATCGTGGACAAGCGCCGCCAGAAGGCGAACCAGTGTGAGGTTATGAACGTCATCGGCGATGTCAGCGGCAAGGACTGCATCATCTTTGACGACATGGTGGATACCGGCGGGTCCCTGTGCAACGCGGCCCAGGCTCTGATTGAGGTGGGCGGGGCCAAGAGCGTCCATGCCTGCGCGTCTCACGGCGTCCTGTCTGGTCCGGCCATTGAGCGGATCAACAACAGCGTGATTCAGGAGCTGGCTCTGCTGGATACGATTCCTGCTATCGACGAAGGGTTGAGCGGAAAGATCAAATACCTGTCTGTAGCGCCTATGTTCGGCGACGCCATTGAGCGCATCTACCAGGAGGCGTCCATTTCAAAACTGTTCCGCTGAGGAACGAATCGTCTATAGTAGGCGGGGGAGTGCTGCTTCCCCGCCTATGTGGGTTGTCCGGAAAAGGACGGCTATTTCCGCAAAAGGAGCCGAAGTATGTTTGGAAAGCAGAGCGCCGCTGTAGAGTGGCTGATTGCAGGCTTGGGGAATCCCGGCCAGAAGTATGAACGCACCCGTCACAACATGGGTTTTTTGGCCGTGGACCTGCTGGCGGAACAAAAAGGTGTGCGGTTGAACAAGGTGAAGTTCAAGTCCGCATATAATTTCCTGGAGCTGGGCGGGGCGCGGTGCCTGGTGATGAAGCCGCAGACCTATATGAACCTCTCCGGGGAGGCTGTGCGGGAGGCGGCGCAGTTTTATAAGATCCCGCCGGAACGGGTGCTGGTGATTTATGACGATGTGTCTCTTCCGGTTGGGAAGCTGCGGGTGCGGCCCAGCGGGTCTGCTGGAGGGCACAACGGGATCAAGAATATAATTGCTCATCTGGGAACGCAGGCGTTTCCCCGGATTAAAATTGGAACGGGGGCTCCCGGTGACGGCGGCGATATGATCGGCTGGGTAATCGGAGTGCCGTCCCAGAAAGAGCGGGAGGTTTTGGTGGAGTCCTTTCAGAAGGCGGTTGAAGCGGCGGAGTGCATCATCGCCCATGGCTGTCAGAAGGCTATGAATGACTTCAATTAAGCGCAGCCGTCTGCAAAGGAGCGTCAGGGGGGAAATTCCCCTCTGTTTTCGTGCATTTGGGAGGTGTTTCCATGCAGCAGTTTTTAAAGATTCTGGCCTCGATTCCAGAGGTGGCAGAGCTGATCCGGCGGGTGGAGGAGGGCGGCTGTCCCGCTGCCGTCAATGGCCTTCAGCCGGTGCAGAGGGCCTGCGTCGGCGCGGCGGTGGCCTATGCCCAGAAGCGTCCCGCGGTGTTCGTCTGCGGCGATGAGCAGGAGGCGCGCCAACTGGCTGGGGACTTGGAGACGCTCCTGGGAGGGAAGCCTCCCGTGACCCTGTATGCCCGGGAATGGCAGATCCGCCCCAGCGCGGTTGCTTCCAGAGACTGGGAGCGGGGACGTCTGGCGGCGCTGTATGCCCTGGCTCAAGGGGGCGTCCCGGCAGTGGTTGCTACGGCGGATGCCCTTATGGCCCGCACACTGCCTCCCGCCTTGCTGCGTTCGCTGTCCATCTCCCTGGAGGCCGGCGGACGAATGGACTTGAAGGACCTGGCGGACCGTCTGCTTTCTGCTGGGTACGTCCGTTGCCAGCAGGTGGAGAGCATTGGACAGTTTGCTGTACGGGGAGGGATTTTGGACGTATTTTCCCCGTTGATGGAACAGCCGGTGCGGTGCGAGTTCTTCGGCGACGAGATCGACTCCATGGGAGCCTTCGACCCCGGCACGCAGCGGCGGACAGCCAATATTGACCGTGCCCTGCTGCTTCCTGCTGCGGAAGTCCTGCCCCGCTGCGCTGAAGGGGGACTGGAAGGACTTGCGGAGAAGCTGCTGGCCTTGGCAAACCGTTTGGAGAAAAAGGACCCGAA
>CAOJHG010000211.1 GCA_948435975.1 uncultured Oscillibacter sp.
AGGATATCGTGTCTTCCTTCTATGCGGTCATTGAGCAGGTCATGAATTTCATCATCAGCCTGTCCCCTATCGGCGTGTTTACAATGATGGCCTGGGTCGTGGCTACACAGGGCGCCAATATCATCGGCTCTCTGGTCATTGTCCTGCTGTGCGCTTACTTAGGCTATATCGTCCACGCGGTCTTGGTCTACTCCATGTCCGCCAAGGTCTTCGCGGGGATGAGCCCCATCCGTTTCTTCAAGGGAGCTTTCGCGGCGATGATGTTCGCGTTCACCTCCACATCCTCCGCCGCCACCCTGCCGGTATCGAAGGAGTGCGCCGACGAGCTGGGCGCGGACAGCGAGGTATCCTCGTTTGTTCTGCCGCTGGGCTCCACTATCAACATGGACGGCACCGCAATTTACCAGTGCGTGGCGACGATTTTCCTAGCCTCCTGCGCTGGCGTGCAGCTAAGCCTTGGCCAGATGGTCACCATTGTTGTCACTGCTACCCTGGCCTCTATCGGAACCGCGGGCGTGTCCGGCGCGGGCATGATTATGCTGGCGATGGTGCTGACCGCCATGGGCATCGACGTAAACCTGATTATGATTATCTATGGCGTGGACCGTCTCTTCGACATGGGCCGTACCTGCCTGAACGTCACGGGCGATATTGCCTGCGCTGTCTGCGTCAGCCACTGGGAGGGCAAAGGAAGCAGGAAGTAAATAAGACCTTCCCCTCTATCAACTATACGCCGGGCAGTGAAGAAAGCTGTCCGGCGTTTTTTGGCGCCTGAGAAAAAAGTTTGCGCCGTGTGAGATTTTTTTGACTCCTGGGGGATATTCCCTATAGAAAGGCCTTTCAAGAACACAGCAGAGGGGAGGGACCCGCTTGACGGAAGAACAATTTCGGGAGACCGTGGACCAATACGGCGACATGATTTTCCGCCTGGCCTACAGCTACCTGAAAAACCGGGCAGACGCAGAGGATGTGATGCAGGAAACGCTGCTGAAACGCTATGTGGAGCAGAAGTCCTTCGATTCTCCAGAGCACGAGAAAAACTGGCTGCTTCGCGTGGCGGTGAACGAGTGCAGGAAGCTGCTTCGTTCCCCATGGCGCAGGCGGACGGAGCCCCTGGAGGATGCGGAAGCGCCCAGTTTCGACAGCCCCGCCCAATCTGAGCTTTTCCGGCAGGTGATGGCGCTTCCGCCGAAGTACCGGGCGGCGATTTACCTCTACTATTACGAGGATTATCCTGTTCGGGACATCGCCGCTGCTATGGGGGCCAACCCGTCTACTGTACAGACCTGGCTGATGCGGGCCAGGGGACAATTACAAGTAAAGTTGAAGGAGGCAGAAAGCCTATGATCGACCAAAAGCTGTATCAAGAAACATTTTCTAGGCTGTGCGCCTCCGACGAGGCCAAGAAGGAGGTACTTTTGAAAATGCAGGAGAAATCGAATAAGAAGCGTCTGCCCAAAGTGCTGCGAGGCATTCTGATTGCCGCCGCTTTGACTGCTGCACTGGCGGTAACGGTCAGCGCCGCCAACACCAACATGCTGGAAGACATCCTGCTGACGCTTGTTTTCAGCGACGGCATCCATGAGCGGATGGTGGACGAGGAGGGCAACGAGTATAACTTCATCTCCATCGGCGGAGGTACGGAGGTCCGGGATGGCCGGGTCATTTTCTCCGGCATGGGCGAGGAGCTGGACATCACCGACGCGCTGGAGGCCGATGGGGTATTCACCAAGACCTATGACGCAGACGGCATGGAGGTGGTGGTCACAATCACGGGCACGGTAGAGGAGCACACCTTGGAAATCGTGACGCCGGAGGCTACCATTACACAAGCATATCCGGCGAATAAGAGTCCCGCAGCAGCAGACGTGGATGCAGGTCTGGTCTCCGCAGAACCGATGGAAGGGGCATGTATTCCCGCAGGAGAGTAAAAAGAGAAAAGAAGACCGGGGCTCTGTGAAAGGAGTCCCCGGTTTTTTCGGCTATTCAACAGCGTGGATGGCCTCAACGATGTTCAGGCCCGCCAGTTTCCGAAGAGGGAGGGCCGTCGCCATCAGACAGGCCGCCGCAGAGAACCCGGCCGCCTCCAGCGCCGGGAGGAGGGGGAAGGGAAGCAGAGAGAGTTCGCCCGTGGTTCCGGCGTCCACTAGGAGCGTACACCCATAACCGGCAGCGGCTCCCAGCACGGAGGCGGTCAGGCCGTAGAACGCGCCCTCCCAGAGAAAGGTCCGGCACAACCCATCCACACTCATGCCAATGGCCCGCTGGATGCCGGTCTCCGCTGTCCGGGTGTGGATGTTGGTGTAAACTGTATTGACGATGTTCAAAATGCCAATCAGCCCAATGAAGAGAATGAGTCCCCAGGCTAAGAGCTGGATTTGCGCCTCGCTTTCCCTCAACTGCTGGTCCGTTTGCTCGTAGGAGACCACCGTCGTGCCAGGAAGCCGCTGGCAGAGCTGGTCCAGAAGCGCGTCAAAGGCGGTGCGGTCAGCGGTTTCCGCCAGGCCGGGGCGCAGTTCCGCATAAGAGGTCACGCCGGTCAACTGAGAGAAGAGCCGGTCGCTGACCAGGACCTGAATGCCGTTCGCAAAGCCGCTGCTGCCTACGCTGAAATAGCCGTCGTAGCCGCTCATAGCCCGCAGCACCGGCAGGGACTTTCCGGCAATGACAACGGTCTCGCCCTCGCCGATGTGAGAGGTGAAGTACGCTGCTCCGCCAATCTCCATGGGGATGGGGTTCCGGATGACGCAGCCTTCCCCGGCTTTCAGAGCCTCCAGCAATTCCGGGGACTGGGAAAATTGGTCCTCCAGCCAGCGGTCATTCATGCCGTAAATCTGGAAGGATTCGCCAGGGGTCAGAATAAGATCCGTCTCAATGCCTGCGGGCCGGTGCTGCTCGTCCAGTTGATAAGAAACGCACTGTTCCGCCGCCACAAAGGCCACATTTTCACCGGCCTCCAGCGCCGCCAGCTCCTCGGGAGAAAATCCAACAGCCGCGTTGACAATGGAGTAATCCCCCAGGTGGTCCGGCAGGTCCTTGGAGACGCTGAGACGGGTGAGAACACTTTGCAGGGTGATGAAGACGGTGATGCTCATGACCAGGGACAGGACGGTAATTGCCGTGCGTCCCCGGCTGCGGCGGAGGTTCAGCCAGGCATAGCAGCGCTCAAAATTGCGAATGCGCTTTATCCGGCGGTTTTTCCTCTTGATGCGGACAGCGTGCCCATACATCGCCGCAACAGGAGAGACCCGCGCCGCAAACCGTGCCGCCGGAGCCGCCGCCAAGAACGCAAAAATCAGAGTCACACCGGAGCTGAACAGGAGGTGCAACGGCTTTCCGCTGCTGTTGGCGGCAATGAGGGCCTGGAGCTGCTCGGTGTCCTGCGTCAGGAACATTTCTGGGGAAATCTGGTTCAGGACGGCGGTGAGAATGCCCTCCGCAGACAGCCAGCCTAGAAGCAGGCCGGCGGGGATGCCAACGGCGCACAGGACCAGGACTTCTGCGGCGCAAATGATGTATAGCTGTCCCCGTTCCGCACCGATGGCCCGGAGAACGCCATACTGTCCCCGCCGCCGGGAGGCCGCGATCTTTAAGACGTTGTAGATCACCAGCCCCGCCGCCAGCAGAACCAGCGCCGCCACAAGCGCACCTGCCAGAATCAGGAAAGGATACCCGCTGTCGTCCAGCATCCCCGTATCCTCCTGACCGGTGGCAGAAATACCCAGGGCGTTCAGGTAGGGAAGGTTATAGAGGGTGTCCAGCTCATGCAGTGCCAGCGTTTGGTTGATATCGTCTACAGTGCGCTGAAAGGTCCTCTTGTCCGCCGTGCGAATGTCCATGTTGTAGTAAAGATATCCGGCAGGCAGGAGGGCTTCCGCAGTGCCCCGGCCCGCGAGACCCCGGATGCTTCCAGAGGTGTAGCCCAGGTAATTGCTTCTTGTGATACCAACCAGAGTAAATTCCGCCTCGTAGTCATAAGCGTCTATCGAAAGCCCATGGCGGAGGGACTTGGAGAGAGAAAGCCGGATAGAATCGCCTGTCTTTCCGGTAAAGCCCAGGAGTTGCAGGGCGTCTTCCGGCAGGGCGATTTCCAATGGGGCCTCCGGCAGACGGCCTTCTGTCAGTTGTGTTACCATAGGCCAAGCCGCGCCATTGTCCCAGTATTCCATCAGGCTCAGGGAAAGGAGGCTGTTCAGTTCCAGGCTCCCCAGGAGGACACAGCGGCCTGTATAGCTGAAGCGGGGGTCCTGCTCCAGCATCGCCGCCTGGTCCCCGGTGAGTTGAATGAAAGTAGCGTAACGGTCCCCGCCCAGAGCGATGGCCTGCTGTGCCCGCATAGCTGCAAGGACTCCAGCAGACTGACCCACGGCGGCGGTCATCATCGTGGAGAGCACCACGGCTATGAAAATCAGGAACGACGTTACCTTCTGGGCGGACAGCTCCCGCAGGGCCAGAGTGTAATAGCGTTTCATCACGCGCCCACCTCCAACAGGACCCCGTCCGCCATCGTTAAACGCCGGTGAGCCAGAGAGGCAATGCGGCTGTCATGGGTAATGACCACCAGTGTTTTTCCCAGTTCCCTCTGTATCTGCTGGAGTATGTCCATGACCTCACCGCCGCTTTTGGAGTCCAGGTTCCCTGTGGGCTCGTCGGCGAAAATGACGTCTGGCTGTGCAATGAGAGCCCGTGCAATGGCAACCCTCTGCTGCTGGCCCCCGGAGAGCTCGTGGGGAAGGTGG
>CAOJHG010000212.1 GCA_948435975.1 uncultured Oscillibacter sp.
AGAAATACGGCGCGGACGCCCTGCGCTTCAACCTCATCACCGGCAACAGCCCCGGAAACGACATGCGTTTTTATACGGAGAAGTGCGAAGCCATGCGCAACTTTGCCAATAAGATTTGGAACGCCAGCCGTTTTGTGATGATGAATCTGACCATTGATAAGTGTGTTCTTCCTGAAAATACCACCCGCGAGGACAAGTGGATACTCTCCAAGCTGAACCGGTTGATTAAGGAAGTGACCGAAAACCTGGACAGCTATGAAATCGGCGTGGCCTCCGCGAAGGTCTACGATTTCATTTGGGACAGCTACTGCGACTGGTATATTGAACTGACAAAATCCCGCCTCCAGGGGGAGGACCCTGCCGCCAAAGAGCAGGCCCAGCAAGTCCTGTGCTACGTTCTGACCCAGATTTTAAAACTGCTGCATCCCTTCATGCCCTTCATAACAGAAGAGATTTGGCAGGCACTGCCTCACGGACCCGAGGTGCCGGAGAATTCGTTCCTGATGCTCCAGAAGTGGCCGGAGTATCAGGAGGACATGGATTATAAGACAGCGGAAGATGGTATGGAGCGAGTCATGAACGTAATCAAGGCCATCCGTGCCAGAAGGGCGGCTTTGAATGTACCTCCTTCGAAAAAAGCGGCGGTGACTCTGATTACGCGTTACCCAGAAGAATTCTCCGCAGGCGCGGGCTATCTGCCCCGGCTGATGTATGCGTCTTCAATTGATGTCCGCAGCGGTGAACCGGAGGACACGTCAGGACTTGTCTGCGACGTTACACACGACGCCAAGGTGTATATGCCGCTTGCTGAACTGGTTGACGTAAGCGCAGAGCGGGAGCGCATCGCCAAGGAGAAGGAGAAGGCGGAAAATGGCCTGCGCATCGTGGAGCAAAAGCTGAACAATGAAAAGTTTGTCTCCCGCGCCCCGGAAGCTGTGGTGAATGCCGAAAAAGAAAAAGCAGCGAAGTACCAGGAACTCATTGCCAAGCTGGAGGAATCTGCAAAGGCTCTGGGAAATTGATTTAATAAAACGCAAAAGGCCCGCCTGGATGAAATGGTCCAGGCGGGTCTTTTTCTCATCGTTCCTGGGAAAGATGAAGGGAGGGTATCAGCGGCATTAAGGCAAGTCCAACGCGTCTAATAAGGCCTTTTTCTCATTAGGGAGTTCTCCATCTATCACCTTGTCCAACAGCCAGTTCAGCGCCTCGCCCACCGCAGGCCCAGAGTAGCCCCGTTCCAATAAATCCCCGCCGCGGACCGCCAAATATTTAAGGGAAAAACATGCGTCTGCCTCCAGAAGCTTGTCCAGGATTTCCCCCGCCTCCCGAATTTCTTCCTGCCGCCCATGGAACTCCGGAGCCTGAGCCAAGTTATCTGCCCGTTTCAAATCCAGCAGCAGCCGCAGGTCCGCTTCCCCCAAGGATCTCAGCGACCGCCGCAGCCCCTTGTCCGTGCGCGGGATGTTCCGGTCGTGCCACTCCACTAGACGCACAACTCGTTCCCGGAACACCGTAGAGAATTTCAGCCGCTGAAGCATTTCATCCGCTAATTGACAGCTCACATTGGCATGACCGTAAAAATGGCCCACACCATGCGTATCTACTGTAAAGGAAGATGGCTTGCCAATATCGTGAAGCAGGGCCGCACAGCGCAGCTCTGGAATTGGCGGCGTACTCGCCAGCGCAAACAAGCTGTGCTGCCAAACGTCATAGCAGTGATGATGATTCCGCTGGTCGAAATCCACCATTGGCAGGACCTCCGGCCAGAAAACGCCAATGATTTTTGGGTGATTTTCCAGCACCCAGCCCGCGTTTTTTCCGCAAATCAGCTTCACCAATTCCACTTGTATCCGTTCTGGAGCAATCTCCCGCAAAAGCTCTCGGTTCCGCTCCATAGAAGCGTCTGTCTTCCGTTCTTCTTCAAAGTCCAATACAGCCGCAAAGCGCATACCCCGCAGGATTCGCAGGGCGTCCTCCTGAAACCGCTGGTCTGGGTCCCCCACACAGCGCAGGATTTTTCCTTCCAGATCTTTCCGCCCGCCAAACGGGTCCCGCAGTTCCCCAAAGAGATTTATGGCTATGGCGTTTACAGTAAAATCACGACGAGCCAGGTCCTCATCAATAGAGTGAGTAAAGGTGACGCTCTCCGGCCTCCGGTGGTCCAGGTAGGCTCCATCGACCCGATACGTAGTGACTTCTACCGGCCCCTCTGCTGTTCTGACGGTGACAGTACCATGCTTCAAGCCTGTAGGCATAGCCTGTCCATCAAAAACGCCCATAGTCTCTTCTGGCAGGGCAGAGGTGGTCACATCCCAATCCTCTGGCTCCCGTCCCAGCAAAGTATCCCGCACACAGCCGCCCACGCACCACGCCTCATGTCCTGCCGCTTCCAGGTTCGACAATATCATTTTTACAGATTCCGGCATGTCCATTCCTTTTTTGCCCTCCTTCGCCGTTGCATTTCTGCTTTTCTTGTATTATAATAAAATGTCCTCGATATTACAACGCTTTTCCCATCCTTTTTGGAAAGGAAGTTTTTGATTATGATGAACAATCCCAAGCCTATCAGCGACTATCTGACCTCCGGCATGAGGGTCCATCTGGTCGGTATCGGCGGCGTTTCCATGTGTCCTCTGGCGGAGGTGCTGCGGACCATGGGCCTCACTGTCCAGGGTTCTGACGCAGCAGAGGGAGAGACCGTGAAGCACCTGCGCTCTCTGGGGATTTCCGTAGCTCTGGGCCATAATGCGGAAAATTTAGGAGACTGTGATTTTGTCGTCCGTACTGCCGCCGTACACGACAGCAACCCGGAAATCGCTGGAGCCATAGCCCGCGGCATCCCTGTGTATGAGCGCGCCCAGGCCTGGGGAGCCATCATGCGGCACTATTCCAATGCGCTATGTGTCTCTGGCACCCATGGAAAAACTACCACAACCTCTATGTGTACCCACATCTTCATGGCAGCGGAGGCGGACCCCACGGTAATGATTGGCGGCACGCTTCCCCTGCTGCACTCCGGCTACCGGGTAGGGGAGGGAGATACCATTATTCTGGAATCCTGCGAATACTGCAACAGCTTCCTCAGTTTTTTCCCTACCGTGGCAGTCATCCTGAATGTAGAAGCGGATCACCTGGACTTTTTCAAGGACTTGGATGATATCAAACGCTCTTTCCGCCGCTTCGCCGAGCTGGTTCCGTCCAACGGCAGCGTTATTGTCAATGTGGACAACGACGGGGCCAGAAGCATCGCCTGCGGCCTGGATGCGTTCACCTTCGGCCTGGACCATAAGGCGGAATGCACAGCCGTCAATCTCCGCGAGGAAAAAGGCCGGCCTATTTTTGATATCTATGTTCACAATGAATTTTACGCCCATGCAGACCTCTATGTTTACGGGCGGCACAATGTCTCCAACGCACTTGCGGCAGCGTCTGCGGCCTATGTACTTGGGATTTCGGGAGAGGCAGTGGAGAAGGGCCTCGCCTCGTTCACCGGTGCCGGGCGGCGCTTCGAGTACAAGGGCAGTTATCACGGCGCGGAGGTTTACGACGACTATGCCCACCACCCCGACGAGCTCCATGCCCTGCTGACTACGGCAAAGAGTCTGGGCCATCAGCGTTTGGTTGTCGCTTTCCAACCTCACACATACTCCCGCACTGCCAAGCTGTTTGACCGCTTCGTGGAGGAGCTGAAATTGCCGGACCAGGTGATTTTGGCTGAAATCTACGCTGCCCGGGAGCAAAATATAGAGGGCATTTCCTCGGCGGACCTATGCGAAAGGCTTCCTGGCGCAATCTACTGTTCCACCCTGGACAAAGTAACCACCCACCTTCAGGAGCTGGCCCAGCCGGGGGATTTGATACTGACTGTGGGTGCTGGAGATATCTACCGCGCTGGTGAAAAACTGTTAGCATATTCTGTAACTGAGTAACAAGCTGATGCGGCGTCAGCCTGAAATTGCACACCGGCAGAAGATGAACCACCAGGAGCGTCTGCACACGCTTTCGTAATGATAACAAAGGAGTCACAATCAATCATGGAAATTTCATCTCTGTTTCACAACGCCCGCCCTGAGGGGGAACTTCTGCCCCAGGAAGCGGAGGCCTTTGATTTGTTGGAGCACCTGGGCATGGATTACGACCGGGTATCCAGCGACCCCGCCGACAATATGGAAAAGTGCGCCGCTGTGAGTCAGGTCTTAGGCGTACCTATCTGTAAGAATCTCTTTTTGTGCAACCGGCAAAAGACCCAGTTTTATCTTCTGGCTATGGGCCCTGACAAGCCATTCCATACCAAAGATCTCTCTCATCAAATCGGTTCCGCCCGCCTGTCCTTCGCGCCAGAGGAGGAGCTGTTGGAATTGCTCCGCTGTTCTCCCGGCTCCGCCACTATCCTGGGCCTGATGAACGACAAGGAACACAAAGTCCGCCTGCTGATGGAAAGGGAGGTGTATGAGTCGGAATATTTGAGCTGTCATCCCTGCATCTGCACCAGCAGTCTGAAACTGAAAACGGAGGACGTTCTGCAAAAGCTCCTGCCTCACACTGGCCACGAGGTCACAGTTGTGGACCTATAACAAGAAGGAAAGCCTCCTGTCAAAACTACAAAAGAGCAGAAAAAGAGACGGGCCAGCAACGGTCCGCCTCTTTCCGTATGTTATTAAAAGATTGTTTACTTGCTCAGCGCCTCATAGATCGGAAGAGCACACGTCTGAACTCCAGTCACTCGTAAGGATCTCG
>CAOJHG010000213.1 GCA_948435975.1 uncultured Oscillibacter sp.
TACACCGCCCTCCTGACCCGGCTGCAGCTGGCCCCGGACCATCGGGAAAACCTGTTGGGCCGTGGACTTGTGGACGATGAAATCACCCGGCTTCAATACCGGACGGCGCCCACAAGCGGTCTTGCGGATCTGGCGGCTGCATTGGAAGGGGAGGGATGCAGCCCTCTCGGAGTCCCCGGCTTCTATCGGGACAGGCAGGGACAATGGACGCTCGCCCTGATTCCCTGCCGGGACCGCTTCGGCCGGATTCAGAGCCTGCATGTGCGATTGGATAAGGAGCTGAAGCGGGGCGGAAAGTTCCTGACCTTCTCCAGCCCGGATAAGCGGGACGGCTGCGGCGCTCAGAATTGGTGCCACATGGCGGGCCCGGTTCAGCCGGAGATCCTGCTGATCGAGGGCTATATGAAGGCCGACATTGTCCACTATTTCACGGGGCAGACCGTGCTGGCTATCCCCGGCGTCACTTCTATTCAGCATCTTGAATCCGTGCTGAAAGAATTGATCGGTCTGGGAGTCAAGCACGTCATGACCTGCTTTGACATGGACTACATGCGAAACTGGCATGTGGAGGGCGCCTACGGCAAGCTGCGTGAGATGCTGGGCGGTTTGAATCTGACCTTTGGCACATATGTTTGGGACCCGGCCTACAACGGCCTGGACGATTATATCTGGCAATTCTGGATGAATAAGGGGGAACTCAGTCATGAATCATTGGAAAAGGCTTGACCTGCGCGGCAAATCTTCTGTGCCGCCTCCGGACGCTCTGGCGGTGCTCTACTTAGAGCCTCTCGACAGCCGGGCCGTACTCAGCAAGGCAGACCACTATGAAATCGGCTGCTTTCAAAAGTGCGATGATAGCCGCAAAGTATGGTGGAACAGCGGCAGAAGTGTCGTTGACCCTGTGAAATTGCAGAAAATTTATAAAATCTGGTGGCACCTGGAGCAAGAGTTTGACGGCGGCTGACAAAGAGGTTTTACAAAACCAATGTGCATTTCGTTGCAAATACGTTTATTCAGCCGTGTAATACGGTATCGAAATCAGTTAGGAGGAATTCATCATGCTCTTTTCCATTGACCACGGGAACTCCGCCGTCAAGACGCCGAACTTCGTGTTCACCTCCGGCCTGGCCGACTATCCGGTCCGGCCTCCCGTGGAGACGGATGTTTTGGAGTTTGGCGGTAAGTTCTGGACCCTCTCCGGCCAGCGGATCGCCTATATGCGGGACAAGACCAAGGATGACCGCTTCTTCATCCTCACACTGTTTGCCATCGTCAAGGAGCTTCAGCGCACCGGGACAGTTCCCTTTGTGGTGGAAGCGGATCTGGCTGTTGGCCTGCCGCCGGAGCACTATGAGCTGCGTCAGCGCTTTGCCTCCTATTTCAAGAGGGGCAGCGTCCGGTTCGACTTCAACGGAACGCCGGTAACGCTGGTGATCCGGCAGGTGCTGGTCTATCCCCAGGCTTACGCGGCTGTGGCGCCCCAGGCCAACACTTTGCGGGACAGTCCCCGGACTTTCATCATTGACATCGGGGGCTTTACCACCGACGTGCTGCTCCTGCGGGCTACCAGGCCGGATATGCAGGTCTGCCGGAGTCTGGAGATAGGTGTCATTCCCATGTCTAATGACATCATTGGACGGGTGAGCGCCCTGCATGATATCAAGATCGAGGATGATCACATTGTGGATGTCATTCTGGGACGGCCCACCGTACTGCCTGACGATGTGAAGGAAACCATCTTCACCACCGTCCGCAGCTATGCCGCTGGTATCCTGGACAAGCTCCGGGAGCTCCAGGTAGACCTCCGGGCCACGCCTGCCATCTTTACCGGAGGCGGCGCGGTGCTGTTCAAGTCCTTCCTGGAGGAGTCCCCGCTTGTGGTAAAGGCCGGGTTCATTCAGGATTCCAGGGCCAACGCCATTGGCTACAATCTGCTTGCCTCCACCCAGCTGGACCGTGCTTTCCCCCAGAACGGAGGGGATGCCGGTGTTCGCGGATAACAAGTTCCGCTTCTCCCTTCAATGGGGAAACGACACCGCGGAGAAGATTCAAGCTGGTGAGCTGCTGGAACGACTGGGCAACAAGAAAAGTGAATTTGTTGTACTGGCCATTGCCGAGTATCTGGAAAACCATCCGGATCTTGCACAGACCGGCGGGAAGATCCACATCGAGGTCCGGCCCGCGCAAACCCGGGAACAGCTTCGGGCGATGGTGGAGGAAATGGCAAAGGCAGCCCTGAACTCTTTCATGGCCGGAATGCAGCTTGTTCCGGCAGATGCACCGGAAACACAGGAAGGCCCTACAAAGGAAGACCTGGCGGATATGCTGGCGAATCTGGATGCCTTCCAATAGACGAAGAAAGTCTTGCCGGGAGGCAGGGCTTTTTTCATCTGAAAAATATTTTCAAGTTTTTGCCATGAATCTGCGCATTTTCGGCGTCCTGCGACGGGGGATGAATCGGAAGGCATCCAATGTACCTTGAAAAACAGGACGGCGACGTTCTCATATTGCCAACGGATACGTTTGATATGCGGTCCCGGGGAGGGAAAGCCCTGTGGATGGAGCTGGCCATGATCCCAACAAAGAAAGGAGGCGTGGGAGAGCGGCACATTGCACAGAAGCAGGCTGTGGCGGTCTGCGGCCATGATCCGCATATCTTATCATGATACACCACCCTAGCTATGGTCCGAGCGGTAGCCAACCCGCCGCAGGCCGTAGGGGGCGCCTGAAAGCCGAAGGGGGTAAGTCCCGTGGAGCGGCCCTGCCAGCCGCCGTCCGTTGGCTGTTTAGCGTAATTTCTTATCAAAAGGAGTATACTATGGACATTTTTTCTCTCATTGAAGAAAATGCGGCAAATGAGCTGGTCCAGAAAGCGTCCGAACTGCCTATGCAGCCGACGATTATGGATATTGCGAATTTTATGGGCATCAGCCGCTCGTCCGCGTACAAGCTGGTGCATTCGGAAGGATTTCCTGCCATGCGTCTCCAGGGGCTCCGACGACTGATTATCTCCAAGAAGCTCTTCCTGGACTGGTTTGTGAAGCGGATGCAGGAAACCGGCGGGGAGCTTGATCTTGCCTCTTAGACAAAGCTGGAGAATGCTGAGTGCTAAACGCGGCAGATATTGCCCAATTCAGAAAAAGGTGATATAATGAATGTGTGTAAAGGCGGAGTTGTTGCTTAATGAGAAGAGAGGTGACAACTTTCGTGCCAGAAAAGAAATTTGGTTCCATTCGCCGGAAGCGCGAAAACTGCTGGGAAGGGAGGTATTCTGTCAACGGCATAAAACATAGCTTTACCCGTTCCACACAGGAGGATTGCCAGAAAGAGCTTGACCGGATTGCAAAGGCATTGAAGTCTGATAAAGCCGATGTGGGAAAGGGCCCGACCTTGCTTGCGTATTTGAACGAGTGGCTGGTGGAGTACGGTGAGCCTACGCTTCGCCATTCTACCTACGTCACTTACGACGGGTATTTCAACAAGCATATCGCAGCCCATCCGATTGCCCGCCAGCCTATTGGTTCGGTAAGCGGGAAGATGCTTCAGAACTTTTTTACGGAAAAGGGCAAGAGCGGCCGTTTGGACGGCGATGAGGGCGGACTTTCGCCCAAGACCCTCCGGAATATGCGCAATGCCTTGAACATCGCGCTCAAGCAGGCGGTTTTTAACGGCGTTATTGCGGCAAATCCGGTGCAGGGCGTCCGGCTTCCCAAAGACAAGAAGAAAACCATGCGGGTCCTCTCCCGTGCGGAACAGAGCAGTCTGGAGAAGGCGGTCAACGCGTCGCACGAGATGTGCGTTCAGGGTATTATTGTGGCCTTGTATACAGGACTCCGGATTGGCGAGCTCCTTGCTTTGAAGTGGAGTGATATCGACCTTGATGCGACGCCGGCTACGCTTCATGTGCAGGCCACGCTTGCGAGACAGGCCACGCCGAAGGAATACGACCGGGATTACGAGATTATCCGGCATAAGGAAGGACAGGCTACAGCTATTACGGTTGGCGACACGAAAACCAGCAACTCCAACCGCAAGCTGTATCTGCCGCAGAAAGCGCGGACGGCTCTGCTCAAGCTGAAGCAGTGGCGGGACATGATGCAGGATACATTCGGGAATGCCTGGGGGCGGGAAGACTTCGTGATTACCACTCTGAAAGGCGGCCCCATGGAACCCAGGACGTATTCGGACAAACTGGATGTGATCGTCCGGGCAATCGGCATTCCTCACGTCAATTTCCATGCGCTCAGACATACCTATGCTACCAGAGCGGTGGAGAACGGGATGGACATTGCATCGCTGTCCCGCAATCTGGGTCATGCCAAAATTTCAACGACGCTGAATATGTATGTTGATCTGTTGGATGAACAGCAGCGCGAGTCCGTCAAGATTTTTGACTTGGACAAGGGCTTGAAACCTGTGGCTGATGAAGAGTCTTCCATCGACGTAATGCCGGAGGGAAGCCCAAAGAGAGCCGATTTCCCGCTTGAGACAGGCGAATGAAAAGACGCCCCGCCGTTGTCCTGCGAAACCACCAGCCCGAAGAGGTGGCTGGAACGTGGGACAGCGGTGGGACGGGACTTCCTGACAGGTGGGACAGCAAAAAGAGAATCCCCAGAACCATTGCGGCTCTGGGGTTCTGTGGTTGCGGAGACAGGACTTGAACCTGCGACCTCCGGGTTATGAGCCCGACG
>CAOJHG010000214.1 GCA_948435975.1 uncultured Oscillibacter sp.
TCCTTGAATATCATCCTTGCCCATGGCGCGACAGAAGCTGTGGCGGAGCACGCTGGCTTCGTGAAGTTCAAGGAGCTGCTGGAAGAGCGTTCCGGCGGCGTGGTCACTGTGGATATTTACCCCAACCAGCAGCTTGGCGGCGACCGTGAGTATACCGAATCCTGCGTACAGGGCAACGTGACGATGGGCGCGCCCTCTACTGCGGCGATTGCGGCCCTGGTTCCCTCTCTGAACGCTTTTGAAACGCCCTTCCTGTTTTCGGATTATGAGACCGCCCGCAAGACCTTGAACGGTCCGGCAGGCCAGGCCCTTCTGGACTCTATGGCCGGCTCTGGGCTCAAGGGTCTGGGCTACTTCGAGAACGGCTTCCGGAACCTGACGTGCAATAAGGAGATCAATCAGCTCTCCGACCTGAGCGGCTTGAAGATTCGCACGATGGAAAATGATATCCATCTGGCAATCTGGAAGGCCCTGGGCGCGAATCCCTCTCCTCTGGCCTTCGGCGAGCTGTACACCGCTTTGCAGCAGGGCTCCTTTGACGCGCAGGAAAATCCCCTGGAGCAGATCTACAATACGAAGTTCCAGGAGGTACAGGATCACGTTTACCTGACCCAGCACATCTACACACCTTATGTCATTTACATGAACCTGGACGTTTGGAACAGCTTGAATGAGGCGACTCAGGAGCTGATCCAGCAGTGTATTGACGAGTCTGAGGAATACAACTACTCTCTGTGCGACGAGAACAACCAGAAGTGCGCGGATGGTATCAATGACTCCGGCAAGAGCCACGTCTATGAGGTCAGCGACGAACTGCATCAGGAGATGGTTTCTGCCTGCTCCAGCGTGTATGACATGATTATTGAGAAGGCTGGCGGCACCTATGCCCAGGATTTGTGGGCCGAAGCCGGCTTCCAGCCCTGAGAAATCCCTGCCCCTTTTTGGGAGGAACTGCCAGCAACGGCAGTTCCTCCTGTAATGGGGCGCGCAAAGAATCTGTTAAAAGTATGATATAAAGAAAAGAAAGGTGGTAAGTCGGGGAATGAAGGTAATCCGTTTTCTGGACGATAACCTGGAAAAAATGCTCTGTACAATCACACTGGCCCTGATGAGCGCTATCATTGTGTTGCAGGTGTTTTTTCGCTATGTTCTGAACAACTCCCTCTCTTGGTCTGAGGAGCTGGCACGCTATCTCTTTATCTGGACGATTTATATTGGCATCAGCTACGGCGTAAAAATGGATAAGCATGTAGCCGTGGACGCCGTTTATACTTACATGCCCAAGGGCGTGAAAAAGTATTACGCTATGGTGGCTTACGCCCTGTTCATGATTTTTGCGGTCCTGGTAGTTTACTACGGCGTTACCGTCGTGGGTATGCAGATCACCAGCGGCCAGGTGTCTCCCGCCATGGGTCTTCCCATGCAGTATGTATATGTGGCCCCTGTGGTCGGTATGGTCTTGACCATCATTCGGTTGGTGCAGAAGATCATCGAGGCCGCAAGAGCCGAGGAATGGGAATGAAAGGAGAGAGATAAATGGCAGTTGCAATTCTGTTCGGAAGCTTTGTTCTTCTGCTGATCCTCCGGGTTCCCATTGGTATTGCCCTGGGTATGTCCAGCTTCCTGGCCATCTTCAGCAGCGGCGTGGTACAGCCTACCTATCTGGCGCAGGGCCTGGTCACCGGCACGGACTCCTTCCCGCTGATGGCGGTGCCCTTCTTCATGCTGGCTGGCGAGCTGATGGCCACCGGCGGCATTTCCCGGCGTTTGCTGAACATTGCGGACGCCTTCCTGGGCCGGAAATACGGCGGCCTGGCCCTTGTTACCATCGTGGCCTGCATGTTCTTCGCCGCAATCTCTGGTTCCGGCCCGGCTACTGTGGCGGCAATCGGCGGCCTGACCATCCCCAGTATGCTCAAGCAGGGCTATGACCGGCCCTATTGCAGCGCGATTACTGCGGCTGCGGGTTCTATCGGCGTGATTATCCCGCCCTCCATCCCCATGGTTATGTATGCCGTGGCGACAGGCGCTTCCGTTGGCGCGATGTTCCTGGGCGGCATGATCCCCGGCATCTTGATTGGCGTATCCCTGTGCGTGTACAGCAGCATTTACTCCAAGAAGCGGGGCTATATCAACAAGGAAGCAAAGCCGTTCTCCTGGGGCCATGTGTTCCACACCTTGAAGGATGGCATCTGGGCTCTGCTGGTGCCCGTCATCATCCTGGGCGGCATTTACGGCGGCATTTTCACCCCCACCGAGGCCGCTGCCGTTGCCGTGGCTTATGGTCTGGTCGTCGGCCTGTTTGTGTATCGTGACCTGAAGTTCTCTGACCTGTATCGAATTTTCAGCAACGCCGCACTGACTACGGCTACCGTTCTGATTATCCTGGGTACGGCTACCACCTTCGGACGCATCCTGACCCTCCAGCGTGTACCCACCATGATTGCCGATGCCTTCACCTCTATCAGCGACAGCAAGTATGTCCTGCTGATTCTGATTAACCTGCTGCTTCTGGTGGTTGGCTGCTTCATGGAGACCAACGCGGCCATCATCATCCTGGCGCCTATCTTCCTGCCTATCGTGGAGGCCGCGGGTGTGAATGCGGTCCACTTCGGCATCATCATGGTTGTGAACCTGGCGATTGGCTTTGTGACTCCCCCGCTGGGCGTCAACCTGTTTGTGGCCTGCAATACCGCCGGTGCAAAGCTGGAGGAAATTGTTAAGGGCATTATTCCCATCCTGGGCGTTATGATTCTGGACCTGGTTCTCATCACCTACATTGAGCCCATTTGTATGCTCCTGCCGAATCTGATGTATTGATTTCAAAGCAGCATAACAAAGCCCCCTGGAATGTCGGAAGGCACTCCAGGGGGTCCTTTTTGTCTCAGGAGCTTTGCAGTTGAGCGGCGCGGACAGTCAAGCGCTGGTCCACCAGGTCAAAATGCTCGTCAATAGCGGCGTAACCACTGGCGAGGTTCCCAGTGAGGATGGACTCCACCATAGTTCGATGTGCCGCAAGCAGCTTGTTTCGCCGGACCTCCTCTGCCATAATATCCAACCGTAAGTCTGCAATGAACCGGTCCATGACGTCGGACAGAGCGTTGAGGATTTCTACGAACAGCACGTTTCCAGAGGCCCGTGCAATCGTGTAGTGAAGCTGTTTATCTAAGGCCACGTTCTTTTCTTCACTGCCTCCCGCCAGATCCAGCAGGGAAATAATGGACCGCAGCTCCTCCCGGTCTGACTCAGAAGCATTTACCACGGCCAAAGCCAGGGCGTGCTTCTCTATGGCGTAGCGAAGCTGGCTCACCTGCTGGAAGCTCAGCTCTTTCAGAAGGAACATGACAGACAGGGTTTCCACCAAGGTGGTCTCAAAGTTGGCGGCAATGAAGTGCCCCGCCCCCTGTGTGCTGACGGTGGTTCCCATAATCTCCAGGATGCGCAGGGCCTCCCGGACGGAGTTGCGCCCCACATTCAGCCGTTCCGCCAGAGCGCGTTCCGGGGGGAGCCGGGACCCAATCCGCAGATTCCCCACCCGGATTTCGTGCTTGATGTAGTCAATGACCTTGACATATGCCCGCTGGGTGTCCTGCCGGTTCTGTTCCATCGTTACTCCCTTCCGCGTGTTGCCCTCGTCTGCTTCTTCCGGGGAGGGGGCTCAGGCTTTGCGGGCCTTGATCTCCTCAATCATCAAGGGGAGAACGTCGTTGACATTACCCACAATGCCCACATCCGCAACGTCAAAAATGGGGGCGTCCTCGTCCTTGTTGATGGCCACGATGTAGCCAGAGCCGGTCATGCCAGACACGTGCTGCATCGCGCCGGAGATGCCGCAAGCGATATACAGCTTGGGAGCCACAATCTTACCAGACTGGCCTACCTGATGGTTCCGGGGAACCCAGCCGTCTTCAATCGCGGGACGGCTTGCGCCAACGACGCCGCCCAACAGCTCCGCCAGCTCATGGACCAGCTTGAAGTTTTCCGCGCTGCCCATGCCCCGACCGCCTGCAACGATGACCTCTGCATCTTCCAGGTTCACGCTCTCGGCCAGTTCCTTGACGGTTTCCTTAATGACAGCCCGCAGAGCGCCGGTCTCCACGTCCACCGCAGTGACAGGAGCGGTGCGGCCAGGCGTTTCCTCGGGCTTGCCAAAGGTCCCGGAACGAACCGTGACAACGCCCCGGCCTTCCAAAGAAACGGTTTCCTGCAAGGAGCCGCCATAGATGGAACGGACCCAGCCGCCTTCGGCAGTCAAGTCCATAGCGTCGGTCACGCAACCAACGCCAGCTTTGGCAGAGACCCGCGCCGCCAGCTCTTTGCCGTCCCGGGTGGAGCCCAGGACCAGGCAGGACGCGTTATAGCGGGTGTACAGCTCCGCCAGAATCGCGGCATAAGACTCCGCCTGATGGTCCTCTGCGGCGACAGTTAGGACCGCGTCCGCGCCGTAGGAGCCAGCGGAAGCGGCGGCACCGGCATCCCCCACCAGGACGGCGGCAACGGCCTTGCTGGTTTGCGCGGCCAGCTTCTTCGCGGCGTTGAGGGCCTCCAGGGAAACCTTGACGATTTGACCATCCACAGTTTCCAGATATACCAGAATCATATCTTTTATCTCCATCGTCTTTCCCCCCTTAGATCAGTTTTTGCCCGGCCAGCATTTCT
>CAOJHG010000215.1 GCA_948435975.1 uncultured Oscillibacter sp.
ACCTGGATGACCGCGCCCGTTTCCAGAGTGGCCTTCTTCGTGACGTTGGTGGCGGTGTCTCCCTTCACGCCGGGCTCAGTCTCCGTCACCTCCAGATCCATGAAGTTGGGGACCTCCACGGTAAACACGCTGCCCTTATAGCTGACCAGCTTGCATACAGTGTTTTCCTTCACGAACTTGAAGCCGTCGCCCAGGACCTCCCGATTCAAAGGGGACATATCAAAGGTCTCGGGGTCCATAAAGTAGTACAGGTCGCCGTCGTTGTAGCTGTACTCGGCATCCCGGCGCTCCACACTGGCCTGCTCAAACTTGGCGGTGGGGTTGAAGGACTCCTCCCGGATAGCCCCGGTGATAACATTCTTGTACTTGGTTCGCACAAAGGCCGCGCCCTTACCAGGCTTGACATGCTGGAAGTCCACCACCAGCATGGGCTTGCCTTCCATCTCAAAAATCATACCCTTCCGGAAATCACCGGCAGAAATTGTTGGCATCGTTTGTTCCTCCTCACAAATCTTTCACGAGAAAACGACCTGCGGGAGGGCATTTTCTCTCATCTCTTCGATTCAGCCGTAGCTATTTTATCCCATGTTGCCCAGGATTGCAAGCATTTTTCGTGAATTGTCCCCCACTGTGCGAAATATTTTAGCAAACTGCCTGTCAGCATGTAGTTTTTCCTCTGCAAGGCCGGGAATGCAGGCAATAACATTTCGTATTTATTCAATCCGTTTTTCCGGTCCGTAATTTCCCTCTGGCGGGCGCTCTCGAGACATCCTCTGCCGAATGTAAAAATAGTAAACTACCATCATACAGCCCGTCAGCACCCAGGAGATGGGATACACCGCCAGAAGAGATGCCAGCGTGCTCCAGCCGGGGAAAACCGCCCAGATCCAAAACAGCCGGAACACCACCGATCCCAAAACTGTGATGACAGCCGGGAGAAGAGAACGCCCCATCCCCCGCAGAGCAGAGCCAGTCACATCGTAGCTGGGCACCAGGAACAACAGCGGCATCAGGACTGTCATCCGCATCACCCCATATTCCAGCTCTACCGGGTCCGTGGTGTAAATGCGCAGAAACACGTTCCGCCCCAAAAGGAATATCCCGCACAGAACCAGGGACGCCGCCATGGACTCTACCAGGCAGATTTGGAGGATTTTCCGGCAGCGCTCATATTGGCCCGCGCCGTAGTTTTGGCCGGTAAACGTCACCGCCGCCTGACTGAAAGCGCTGATGATGAAAAAGCCGAAAAACTCCAGGCTGGCCGACGCCGTCAGTCCCGCCACAGCACTGGAACCGAAGCTGTTGATGGCGGTTTGCAGGCAGATGTTAGAGATCGAAAACACCGCCGATTGCAAGGCTGCGGGAGCTCCAATCCGAAGAATCCGAATCAGAACAGGCATTTTTATCCGCAGTTCTCTGGGGCGGAGCTGAATCATCCCTGTCTCTCGGCACAGAATCACCAAAACCGCTGATACATTAAATAAATTCGCAGTCACAGTGGCAATGGCGACGCCGGCAACCCCCAGATGGAACCCTATCACCAACACCAGGTTCAGGCACACGTTCAGAACGCCGGAGGCAATCAGGCAGATCATGGGCCTTCTGGTATCTCCGATGCTCCGGAGAATCGCCGCGCCAAAATTGTATGGGATAATAAAGGGCAGTCCCAGGCAGTAAATACGCAGGTAAAGAACCGCACGATCCAAAATATCCGCCGGGGCGTCCATCCAGGTCAGAATGGGCCTTGAAACCGCGACACCCAACAGCATGGCTATCACGCCGCAGAGCAGAGAGAACAGCATGGATGTGTGAACCACTGCACTCACGTCCTGGGTCCGCCGCTGGCCGATTGCCTGGGAGATCACCACATTCGCTCCTACTGACAGCCCAACAAACACATTTACTAAAAGGTTCACCAGGGCGGTATTGCTTCCCACCGCCGCTAGGGCGCCTTCCTCCGCGAAACGGCCCACCACAGCCACATCCGCCGAGTTGAAGAGCTGCTGAAGCATACTGCTGGCCGCAATGGGCAGTGCGAACAGGAAAATTTTCTTTGCCAGCGGGCCATGGAGCATATCCATCCGTCCAGTCTCTGTCTTATCCGCCATAACGCCTCTCCTCTCACAGCTTCCCGCTTAAACAGTGCGCCCTATTCTACCGCATTTTCGCTCATTCCGCAACTGGCTTTCCTCATAAATTCAATCGCTGTATTCAGAAATGATTCCACGAATAGCCGGAAGCTCCCGCCGGTCCGCCTCCTTCTGGAAGGTCTGAATCTCTTCCCTGGAAAGGAGGCGCTCCGCAAGCAGCACACGCAACAGCTCCACATGCTCCAAGGCCTGGGGAAAGAGGTCTGTCTTGTTGGCCTTGATGTACTTGAGATACCCCGCCCGGATGTCCTCCTCCAGAGAAACGCCCTGACTGATGAGCACGGCAAATCCCGCCGCCGCGCCAGGCTTGTTCCAGTTAGAAAATGCCGTGATAGGCGTCTGAGGCGCAAAAATCACTGGCGCGGCGTATATCTGGATTTTCCTCAGCAGCGTCCCCCATACGCCTACGCGCCGCTGGCTGGCACAGCGCATAAAGGCAGAATTTTCCAGGCTTTTCTGGATCTCCGGCAGGTCGATTTCCTCCAGGGCGGCACAGCTCTCGAAAGCGCCTACCCCGATACTTTCGACGCCCTCGGAAAAGCGGACTGCCTCCAGGCCAGTACATCCCCAGAATGCCTGGCCGGACACCCGCCTCAAGCTGCCTGGGAGAACGGCCTCCCGCACGCCCTCGCAGCGGGCGAAAGCATTCTCCCCAATGGCTTTCAAGCCGTCGGGAAGCTCGATGCGCGTAAGGGCCGCGCAGGCGTAAAAGGCGGCTTCCCCGATTTTGGACAGCCCCTCCGGAAAGCGGACCCCCTCCAGCGCCTTACAGTGCCCAAAAGCACTGCGGCCGATCTCCTCTACCCCCGCTGGGATGGTCACAGACGTTATGGCAGTCTGGCGGTAAAAGGCCCGTTCGCCAATCTTTTTCACGCCCTCTGGGATAATCACGGCTCCGCCAGCGCCTGTATAAGCTTTCAATGTCCCGCCCCGGGTCACGGCGAAATTTTCTGTACTCACAGCTTGTCCTCCGTGTCATTCCTTCTCCAACGCCTCAAATGGGAAGGCGGATTTCCTCCAGCGCTTTGCACCAGGAAAACGCTTCTGCTCCAAGCTTTTTCACCGTGTCCGGAATCTGGACCGAAACTAACAGGTGCTTCGTAAAAAGCATTGTAACTAATCTCCTTCACCGGATGACCCGCGATTTCCCGCGGCACCTTGACGGCTGTATCTGTATCAATATATTTCGTGATAACGGCATACTTCCTCTTTTTTCCTTCAACACGGAATTTCCATCTCTGCTTTGCCAGTGGGCCGGTACAGCGGATCAGCGTTTCCCTATGGAACCCAAATTCCTTTGTATCGTCCATTTCTCAAGCCTTCTCTTTTAATTATCAATTTTGGCGTTTCCGCTCTTCCAGTTGTCCAGTGTCAGTTCCATCCCTTCCATGCGGGTAATGATTTCCTGCTGGCGCTCGTAGAACAGCAGCTCCTTGTTCCGGGCAAAATACTCTTGGCACCCATAGCGGCTGATGAACTTGGCGCAGTCCGGACTGATGGTCAATTCTGTGACAAGAATCAGCAGTTCCTGGCCCTCCGCCGTGAAAGCCTCCTCGCAGAACGCAAACAGGTTGGACAGCTTCTTCTGCGCCGACGCCGCAGACTTTTTCAGCTCCTTCGCCCGCTTATCAAAGTCCTTTTTCAGCAGGGCAAACGCTCCCTTTCCATCCGCCGGGCGTTCCTTCATCAAGAGTTCCTTCTGCGCCTCCAGAATCAGGATAACGGATTCCCGCACGGCCTGGGCTTCCCGGCCTATGGAGGACGCCCTCCGCCCGGCATCCAGTTCCTTCCGCTTGGAGGCAATCTGCTCATCCAGCAGGGAATCCAAATCCCCTCCCGGCCTTGCCGTCTGCATCCGCACTACACGCAGAATCTCCATTAGCTGGGCCGTGGCCGCCTCCGTGAAGCAGACGTTCCGCAGATATTCTGCCACGCCGTCCAGCAACATCCCCAGAAGGCTCAGGCGTTCGTCGAACTTTGCCGCCTGTGCCCGGTCCTTGATGGATGCGTCCGCCTTTCCATCAAGTATTTTTTCCACCTGATAATCCGACCGGTATTTGTTGAACAGGTCGTAATATATGGAAAAGTCTTTGGCTATCTTCCGGTCCTGAAGGTACTGAGACACCAGATTTTCATCCACCGCCAGCTCATGCTGCTCATAAAGCCGGATCATATCGGACAGATCCGACCAGCCCCGGGCCGTGACAAAGCGCTTGCCGTCCACTGTGGTCTCTACTTGGTAAAAATCCGCCTTCTTGATCTCCAGGTAGGTCATAACAGCGGGGTGGATATTCCGGCGATAGGCATACTCCTTCCATGTATCGAAGTCCGGCTCCACGTCCACCCGCTTGAGCCGGTCCCATGTAACGATGTCGAACTCCCGGACAGAGCTGTTATATTCCGGGGGATTGCCTGCTGTGACCACAATCCAGCCCTCTGGAACCTTGTGCCGCCCAAAGACCTTATATTGAAGAAACTGGAGCATAGAGGGCGCCAGGGTC
>CAOJHG010000216.1 GCA_948435975.1 uncultured Oscillibacter sp.
GTATAAGCCTTCCCAGCAGCGGCTTTCGGCAAACTGCTCTGTCAGGGCCTTGTCCAGCTCGCTGTCCCGAACGCCAAAGTTCAGAATCTGAATGGCCTGTTCCGGAGTCTTTGCTTTTTTATAAGGCCGGTCCTCCGCTGCCAGAGCGTCAAAAATGTCCAGAATCGTGAGCATCCGCACCTCATAGGGGATCTCCTCCGCCTTCAAGCCCTTGGGATAGCCTTTTCCATTCAGCTTCTCATGGTGTGCCGCCGCCCATGCCGGAACATGGGACAGCTCCGGAGTAAAGTGAATCTGGGACAGCAGCTTTTCCGTCAGCACCACATGCTTCTGCATCATCTCCCGCTCCTCCGGGGACAAGGTGCCCTTCCGAATAGACAGCATCCTGTATTCCTCTTCGGCAAGCCAGCGCTGTTCCGTTCCGTCCTGGTCTGTGTAAGTACGTTTCCGCAGCTCCTCCAGCCACGCGGTCTCCTCATCGGTCACAAATTCCGCCCGGTCGATGCGGTCCACCCTCTCCGCCGCCTCTTGAAGCGCCGCACGAAGGGCGTCCAGCTCCTCTCGGTCCGCCCGGCCCTCCAAGCAGTCAATCCGCCTGCACAGCCAGATTTTTGAAAGCCGGTCCCGCCAGCGCTCCTTTTGGATGGGAGTCAGACGCTCAGCCTTGTCCATCACCTCCAGCGGCGCGGCAACCTTCCCCACATCATGGAGCCAGACCGTCATAAGCAGTTCCTCTTTATGTTCCAGGGAAAAGGGCGGCTCCTCCCCCCGTTCCTCCGCTTGTCTGTTGAGCCAGTCGATGAACCTCCCGCCGCACTGGGCCATCCGCCGGGAGTGCTCCGCATTGTACCGGGAACGTTCGTCAATGGCAGTGGACATCACCCGGACAAAGGAGTTGAACAGCTCCTTGATCTCCTGGAGGTAGCGCACATTCTGGACAGCCAGCGCCGCCTGAGACGCTACCGACTCCAGCACCAGGGTCATTTCCGGGACAAATGGACACACCCGCCCCTGACTGTCCATGGCGTTGATGAGCTGGAGCACTCCCAGCCGTTCTCCGCCGCGGCTGCGCATGGGGACCACCAGCATGGACTGGGTATGATATCCATTCAGCGCGTCGTATTTCCGGGGGCCGGAGAAATCATACGCCCCGCTGTGGTATACGTCCTCAATGCAGATGGTCCGGTCCTCCAGCAGAGCCAGGGCGCACACATTTCCCCGCTCCAGAGGCACCGGAGGCATCCCCGCTCCGTTGGAATAGTTTTTCAGCGTGTGGTTCTGAGAAATTCGAAAGCGCAGCATGTCCCCATCCAGAAGGTACAGCGTCCCGGCGTCGCACTGGGCCAGCTCCATCACGCAGGACAAAATTTCTTCCAGCAAGCGCTCCAGGTCCTGCTCGGAAGAGAGTTTTACACCAATCTCCAGCACCTTTTTCATCTGCTCCTGCGTCATAGTGAGAGCACCATCCCTTCTCTGGCAAAACGGACCAGGGGACCTGCGGAAGAACCGGCCAGCCGTTCCTGCTCCTGCAAAAATTCATCCGTATGACCGGGACCGAAGTGGCTCATAAGGACCTGCTTCACTCCGGCTTCCCGCCCTATGGAAAGCCCCTGCTCCCAGGTGGAATGTCCCCAGCCCGCAATCTGCTCTCCAGGCGCGAAACCGGCGTCCCAAATCAGAAGGTCCGCTCCCTGGGCGAAGGCCGTCAGCCGTTTCTCCATATCCCCCGCCAGCTCACAGTCCAGGGCATACACCAGACTGCGGCCGTTCTCTTCCAGCCGGTAGTACACGCATCCCCCTGGGTGACAGCCCTTCAGACACTTCACCGACAGGGCGGGCGTACCCTCCAGGCGGAAGGTCTTCTCAATCGACAATTCATGAAGCTCCACCTTCGCCCGGCACGCGGTCAGACTTACCGGCCACAGCGGTGGGCCAATCAAACAGGGCAGTTCCTTCATCATCCCTGGCGCGCCATAGAGGTGGACCTCCGCCGCCGGATCATGGAGCATCGGAAAGGAGAACAGGCCCATGATGTGATCCAAATGGGTGTGGCTCAGGAGAATATCCGCCCGCCGCCGCTCCTCCCGCACCAGCCGCGCTCCCAGGCCTGCCAGTCCGCTCCCAGCATCCAGCACGGCAAAAGCGTCCCCGCACTCCAGAGAAAAGCAGGACGTGTTTCCTCCGCGACCCAGGAAAGCGGCGTCCGGCACAGGAGAGGACCCCCGCACCCCCCACACAGTAAGTTTCCATGCGCCCATTTAGCTCCGCGCCTCCTTCTCCTCCGGCTTGGGATATCGTTGCCAATTATACGCCCAAACCGCAGTAATTGCAAGAGAGCCTGGAGCGTATGCCAGTCGGACCTCCGGGGACCTGGACCGTCTTTCTTCATCCCTTGAAATCGGGGCGCAGAATTGCTATAATAGGAGAACAAATCCCATTTCCCAGGAAAGATTGAGGAAGGAGCATGGCTATGAAGGTTTTGATGATTAACGGCAGTCCCCGGCCCCACGGCAACACAGCGGCGGCCTTGGAGGAAATGGAGAAGATTTTCGCGGCGGAAGGCGTAGAGACAGAACAGCTCCAAATTGGAAATAAGGTTGTCAGGGGCTGCATCGCCTGCGGAAAATGCGGTGAGCTGGGCCGGTGTGTCTTCGACGACGCAGTAAACGAGACCGCCCCAAAGCTGGCGGAATGCGATGGGCTTGTGGTAGGCAGTCCGGTCTATTACGCCTCTGCAAACGCGACTTTGCTGGCTTTTCTGACCCGTCTTTTCTACAGCACCCCCTTTGACAAAACGATGAAGGTGGGCGCGGCTGTGGTAGCTGCCCGCCGGGGCGGTTTGTCCGCGTCCTTTGACGAGCTGAACAAGTTCTTCACCATTTCCGGAATGGCTGTAGCCTCCAGCCAATACTGGAACAGCGTTCATGGGCGGGAACCGGGGCAGGCGCTCCAGGATGCGGAAGGAATGCAGACCATGCGCACCCTTGCCCGGAACATGACCTTCCTCATGCGAAGCATCCAGTTAGGGAAGGAGCGCTATGGCCTTCCAGAGCACGAAAAGCGGGTAGCCACCCATTTCATCCGCTGACGGGCGCTCTTGAACAAAAGAAAAGCGGACCTGCGGCTTTGCACTCTGCCGCAGGTCCTTTTTAATTCAATGTCAGTGTGGAACCATCTTCGGTCACTCCAGAATATAGACCGTGCAGTTTCTCCGTCCGAATTGGATACACTCGTCATAGGTGTCATAGTACAGGTCGATTCTGCTGCCGTGAACGCCAGTATCCTCCGCCACTGCCAGGCCGTACACCACTCCGCCGGAGGCCACGATATACATTCGCGTCCCCAGAGGAATGACACTTCGGTCCACCGCCACAGTGCCTACCCGCACGTAGGTTCCGCTGGCTGTCCGGGTGCCTACGCCGTCGTAACCGGAGGTGTAAGCAGTCGCCGACATGGCCCGCACACCGGAATACTTCAGCTCTGTGCCGTCCTTTAAATATAAGGTGCCGCTGCCGTCCGCGTTTTCAGAGACTTTTGATATGGGACTGCGGCCATTGGTAACAGCGCCGGCATCCTTCTCCGTATCCTCCTCAGCGGGGGCCGCCGTCTTCTGGACCTCCACTGGTTCCGGTTCTGGCTTCGCGGTGCCGTACTCCACGATCTTATCTACAGCGGTGCTGCTCAATTCCTCCACAAACTGCCGGGAAATCTCCTGCCCGTTGGACCAGACCACCTCATAAATAGAAGACCGTAAGCCGTTCACGCCCTCCTGGACTACCTGCTCTGTTCCCTCCAGCAGCTCGGGATTCTCCACCCGTACCGTTTGGTAGGAAACCTTTTCTGTCACCCGCTCATAGTAGGCCAGATCGGAAGACACAGTCAATTCAATTCCGTCCTCCGACACATCCACACCCACCATCTCCAGTGGGCTGGGAACGATCTGCATCCGGTTCAGCAGTGTGGATACGCTCTCCCGGCGGGCAACGGCAGTCAGATTGGCCCCCTCATGGCGGATCGTGACGCTCTGCCCCTCAGAGAGCATAATGTCATAGCCTCGGCTTCCATTGGAGATATAGATGATTTGAGAGGACAGGTCCGGCGCTTCTGCCTGTGCGCTGTCCAGGATGATGGCGGCGTCGTCCTCTGTGCCGGTGATGATATACAGGGAGTCTGCCCAGCCAGTGGCGGCCAGGCTGGTGACAACCGCAGCGGCCAGACCCACAACCAGGGACCCCCGGCGCCGCCAGAGCTCGATCAATTTGCTGGAATGGTGATATGTTTTCAATTGCATACCCTCCTGAAAAAAGGTTTTTCATACGGCACGGCCATCTTCAAGCTTGTATTTCTGCCGCCTCTTGCGGGGCCTGGGCATCCGTGCCGCTTTTCCCACCCCTGGGAGTGCTGTGCAGCGGCCTCCCGCCCTCTCTTCAAGCAAGGCAGGAAACAACTTGTAACTTTTGTTACTCTCTGAAAACCGCACTCAGTATACACCCAACTCCCACTTTTGTCAAGCATTGCAAGCCATAGCCAGGCTCTTATCCCCACTTTAGACCTAAATGGACAAAAGAAGACTGGAATTTTTTTGGGAAACGAGAACAAAAGGTAACAAA
>CAOJHG010000217.1 GCA_948435975.1 uncultured Oscillibacter sp.
CATGAGCGAGTGCGAGGACATGACCTCCATGATGGCAAAGGAGCTGATGCTGGGCATCAAGGACAACGTGGAGGACGTATCCTCCATGTTTAAGCGGATGGCCTTGCTGAAGCCCCAGGTTTCCGCCTGGTCCATTTTCTCGGAGAAGCCCCAGGAGCGGGAAGAAACACCTTTGCTGGCCAGCGGTACAGCGGAACCGGCGGTGGAATTTACATTTGGAACACCCATTTCGGCCGTTGCCGCCGGCCTGACACCCAAACCGGAGCTGTTGATCAGCCCCGTCACAAACAAGCCAAAAGCCACAGCCCGAAAAAACAAGGCTGCGGCTGAAATCAACGAGGATCAGCTTCTGCTGTTCAAAATTGCATAGGAGGGATCAAGTTATGCTTATTCACGCTAATCGGGATGAGCTTTTGCGGCTGTCCAAACAGGTTGCGCTGGCTGTCCCTAAAACGACGGAAATTATCGACCTGCGCGGAATCCATATGGAGGCGGACGCCCGGCGTTCTATGCTGACGCTCACCGCCACCAACCAGGAGATCGCCATCCAGACTTCTATGAGCGCGGTGGTGGAGCAGGCGGGCAGTATTGTCATAGACGCCAAACTCCTGCCTTCCCTTTTGTCCCGGCTGCCAGAGGAGACCCTGGATATAGAGTTGGGTGACAATGGACAGCTCACGGTCTGTTCTGGAACAGCCAGATACCGGCTGGGCGTATCGTCCGGCGAAAAATATCCCATGCCGGAGCTGCCCTTCCCGGATGACACCGTACCGGTGACCGGGCTTCGTTCTCTGGTGCGCCAGACCGCGTTTGCCACGTTGGAGAGCACCAGCGCGCCGCTGATGAGCTGCATCAAGGTTGCCCTGGGTCCTGATGGACTGAAAGGTGTGAGCACCAACAGATTCTGTGTCGTAGAGGCCAGGGGAGACAAGAATTGCAGGGGGCAGTCCGAACTGCTGATCCCCGCCCGCTCTCTGGCTGTGCTGGCCGCCGTCTCTTCTGACAAAGACGTATATGAGATGGGCCTGACGGGGAAAAGCATTGTGTTCTGGAACGGTACTCTGCTGTTTTCAGCGCGTCTGATGGAGGGAAAGTACCCCAATACCGGGGCGCTTTTGACAAATTTCCAGGGTAAGTATTCCGTCAATCTGGCGGCAGAGGCACTGGAATCAGCGATTGCTTCCGTCTCTGGATGGGAGCGGAAGGGTTCCGGGTAGCACTGTCCTTTGGAGAACATGAGCTCCATGTCAGTGCGGAAACCGCACAGGGAAGGGCTGCCATACCGGTAAAGGCTCTGGTGCTCAATGCGCCGGACCGCACCTTCTACTATAACTATAAAATACTGCTGAAATATTTGAGGCTGGTCAGCGGGAATGTGACGCTGGACTTTGACGCCAATGGCCTGCTGGCCATCCGCGCCGGGGGGACGCAATATATCCAGTCACCCCTGCGTGCTCCAAATCAGGCTGCTGGACAGTCTCAAAACGCGGCATGAGAACGGAGGTCGAACAGGACCTATGCGTATTCAGAAAATCTGCCAATACTGCGGCGGAAAAGTCGTCAAATCCAAGTCCCGGGTCCTCTATGGCAAGGGAAATGAAACCATCTATTTGTGTACCACCTGCAACGCCTATGTGGGCTGCTACAAGGGCACAGAGAAGCCGATGGGCCGGGTCGCCAACACGGTGCTGCGGCTGAAGCGCCAGGAGACGCATCAAATTTTTGACGCCTTTTGGAAAAAGCAGGGCTGGACCCGGAGCGCCGCCTACCGCTGGCTGGCGCAGTCGCTTCAGGTTCCAGAGGAGAATGCCCACATCGGAATGATGGAAATGGACGCATGTGAAGCAGTAACCCGGCTGTGCCGGGACTACAAAAATAAGGAGGCTGCGTAATGCCGAAAAAGTATTCTTTCCCGGAGTTGGGATGCTCCAGCTGTGAGCATTTGCAGCGTATAGGCGGCGTCCTATGCGAAACCCGCTACTGCGGCGGTTTTCCCAAGAAGAAAAAGCCCAGGAGATTTCGGTCGTCCGACCCCAAATACAAGGCGCCCAAGTGGCGTCCCAGGCGGCTGCCCACCCCGGTATGCCGGATTTATGGCTTTGCGGATGAGCAAAGCCGTTCCATGGATATCCTGGCCCGGGAGGGGTTTGATTCCAAGAAAGATCAGTACATTTCCATTCAGGCAAGCCACTACAAATTGCGGCTTGAAATGCCTTTTTCCATGAATGCCAGGACCTTTTTTGAGGCTACCAGACATGGAGGCTCATACGAGATTCTATCGGAGCATGACATTGGTTTGGGTGAGGTCGTTGAAATAGACGACGGTTTGAAGCCCTACTACTTTTATTACCTGAATTGGTCAAAGGTGGTCCCAGTATCTTATTTTAATCTGAACGGGATACAGAAAGGAAATTGACAATGGTAAATCGTTATTGCAGTTGCTGCTATCACATGGCGGGCAACCCCAATGGGGCCGCTAACTTCTTCCGAAGCCACTTTGTTCCTGAAAAGTGGGAATTAAGCTATTTCAAGCTCGGCGAGTGTATGGGCGTCACCCTGGCCGGCCGCTGCATGGACTGCCGCGGCGAGTTGGAGGAGACGATCCCTATCCCGAAGGGGCTGGCCGGAGATGATCTGCTGGAAGCCATCTATGACACGGTGCAGACTGCCCACCCCTACGACAAAATCTCCGGGCACATCGGCTACTATGGCGACTGTGAGGAGCGCAGTCTGTTCTATACCTCACGGGATAATCGCTCGCAGCGCCAGCGCAGTAAGGAGTTCCTGGAGATGTTCAACGACTATGACCGGGAACAGGCCAGGGTCTGGCTGGAAAAGAATTTCCCGCCGCAAAAGCACACAGAGGTTTTTCGGGACACTGGCGGCAGTCTGTTCAGTACCGCTGTCCGCCTGGCAAAGGAAAACGGAGACTTCAGGAAAGCCGAAGCCATTTTGGACTATGTGCTGCCCTGTGAGCACGAGACTGGCAGACACGAGAAGGTAAAGCTGACCGCCTACGAGTTCAGCTTTGACGCCAGTGTCAATTATGGCGGCTCCGAGGGCATTTACATCGACTGCTATCTGAGAGGAAAGTTTGATGAGGCCCTTCAAATCATGGGAGAGCTGTGCGGAACGCTGACCTTCTATGCGGATCGGTATGTCAACCAGAACCTCCACCGCTACACGCCCAAAGATCAGTTGGAGCGGGAGTATGAGCGGATGCGCAGTGAAGCCAGGAAAGCAGGGGGCGGAAACCATGAGTGAACCTCTCGTGGAGTGTCTGCTTCAGGCAGTTGGTGATTCTGTCGTCCTCAATACCTTTGACAAGCAGTTCCGCAGTGGGACAGGCCCCCAATGGTCTGACCGGCCTTGCGATGGAACGCCGCGTTACTCCCTACACGCTCTGTTTCCCGTGCCGGAGGATATCCAGCGCCGGGGCTACCAGCGGGCCGGGAAATTGTGGTGTCAGGACTATTGGAAAACACCGGATGACCTGACCGACATGCAGGTGAAACGGGTCAAGGGAGAGCGGCGCTATCGCTTCTTTACCCTCATGCGTGCCCCCACAGATGTATTTTGGAAGGTATCTTCCGATTTTCCGACCCTGAAAATGCGGCTGGTGCTGTTGGGCACAGACAGAGGCGACCTGCAAAGCCGCTTTTACTACGAAGGAACTTTTCAGGGGAGTTATTCTCCCAACGGAGCGGATGGTTTTGCCGCTATCCGGGAAGAAATGGGGTTTGCTGCATGACTTTTCTGGAATGTTGTCAAACAGTAAAGACCAAGGGCCTGCACATGATTCGTCCGAAGAAGAACACGCCAAAGCAATATGATCTGTGCGAACCTTTCGAGGGCGGCAAGGGCTGGATTTGGCTAGACGCCGTAACAGCGAATCTTGTCTGCCAGGCGTACGATATGCTCTCTCCCGAAAGGCAGGAAAAATTCAGGCACTTGCCTGCTGATGTCATTCTGGAGATTTGCTGGAAAGCGGCCGGCTAGACTGAAACTTGAATAAATGGAGACAGTCAAAATGACATTGACAAAGTTTAAGCGTATGGCGAAGGAAACGCCCATTGCTCTGGAACTGCTCTGGCGCTACGAAGCAACAGAATTTTCTCCCTGGCTGAGTGGTGTCCGGCGCATTGTCGCGGTACGGAGTTACGGTTTTGATTTGGAGATCCTCTCAACGGAGGGCCTCAACGACCCCAGCCAAAAAACGTCCCGGCTCGGCGTGGAGCGGGCCGCCCAGTTTCAGTTGGATGGAGACATTCGCTCCATCTACAAAAGCGGATGCCGCCCGGCGACTGAGGCCGAACAGGAGGCTCTGGACAGCTTGGCGCAGAAGGTGGAGGAGAATCCGGACATGAGCTACTGGGCAATGCAACGCCATTTTTGGACTTTTACCAGTGCGAAGGGCAGACTCTCTGGCCGCCGGAGCTGCTATGAGTATCTGCTTCGAGACCGGCGCAGGAAGATCGACCCGGACACAGGGCGGGAACTCATTTTTGATAAAAACGTCAGGGGTGAGCTTGCTCTGCAATATAAGGTCCATGGTTTAGCTGCCTAAAACAATGAAAGTGAGGAACACACAATGAACATAACTTTAAGG
>CAOJHG010000218.1 GCA_948435975.1 uncultured Oscillibacter sp.
CCTCGAACAGCCGCGCCCGGCCGGAGATGCCCCAGGCTTTCAGGGAGGGCGTCACCGCGAGGCAGATGGTTTTCTCCGTCCGGCTCAGGTCCGCCACCACAAGGTTCGTGGTGAGAGGGTCCAGACCACGCTCGACACACTCCACCGAAGCATAAAAAGATTTGAGATCTATGGCGAGATAGGTTCGTCCATCCATATCCTGTTACCTCCGGTTTGGACTCTACTCAACAGCTTTATCATAGCATACCCCGTTCCAAGCAGACAAGCGGATTTTTGGAACGCTTTCCGAAAAGAAACGCTTTTCCTAAAAGGGAGAAAAGAAATAGAGCGGCAAAGGCGTTATGCCTTTGCCGCTCTATCCTAAGCTCTGTTTGCCCGCTCAAACCGGGCGCTCCACGTTTTCACGGTCTGTTCTTTCAGAAAAGCCGTCAAGGCGTCCAGGTCCTGCGCCTTGTCAAATTGCTCCAGGGCTGCGTAGTAGTCCCGCCGGTCCTCCTCGTGGATGATGATGGGCGGATGGTCCCACAACAGCAGCAGGTAATTCATTAGCAGCCGGCCCGCGCGGCCGTTGCCGTCGGCAAAGGGGTGGATGTTCTCAAACTTGGCGTGGAAATACGCCGCCGCCGTCAGCGCCTGTTCCGGCCTGATGTCCTCCAGCTCCGCTAGAAGCTCACCAAGCTCCACAGGCACATCCCCCGGCAGAGCACCTACCTCCTGGAGCCCGGTCACATAGTCGTTTTTCTTATAGCTTCCAGGCCGCTCCCCCTTTTGATAGCGCAGGGTATCATAGGTGCCCTGGGTCAAAAGGCCCTGGAACTCGCACAGCAACGCCTGGTCCAAAGCCTCCCTCTTCTCGAAAGCGTCCATCATTCGATGATAGGCTGCCACGGAATTTTGAATCTCAAACAGGGACCGCACATCGCCCGTATAGCCGGTGACGCCGCCGTGGTCGAAAATTTCCCGGGTGTCGTGGTAGGTGATACGATCATTTTCGATTTTGGCGGAATGGTAGATGAACGCCGCTCCGTTACCGTTCATTTCCAGGGCAACGTCTGCGGCGGTTCGGATGCACTTCCCCCGCCACCAGGTAAGAATTTTCTCATAGGTCACGGGTATCACCTCCGTTTTTCTGGCCTCATCTTACCATAATCATTCCCTCTGCGCAAGGGTTCAAACATGAGGGATAATTTCCAGCAAGCTCCGAAAAAGCATGGTGGGTGGTTTCATTTTAAATCAGTCCATGGTTTTGACGTTCCACTCCGGTTTACACAGAATCATCTCCACCCCGGCGTACAGTTTCCCAAGTGCAAAGTCAGCTGCCTTATTCGGATCTTTGAAATATCCGACCACCTTTTGAACGTCGTCGTCACAGTCAACGACGCTCCAAAGTACCAGATATTGCCCATGTCTTTTCGCTTCCATCTCTACCTCCCTTTCTCACACCCGTTTGCTAACCAGTTCCCGCACAATATCCTCTCCCGCCAGCTCACTGGTACGGTAGATATTCTGGCAGAAGCTCCTCAAGCTGAACTCCATGCCGGGACTGTCGTTGTCCAGCAGGACGCCGGTGATCGTAAACCTCCGTTCCGCCTGTTCCTGCCGCAGTACCTCCAGGAAATGCTCCGGCATATCGCACTCTCCGTCAGAGATAAACACGATATCGGCATTTTCAAAGCCGTCCTCCCGCATAAGCCGCAGGGATTCCCACATAGGCGTTTCAAAGTTCGTGCCGCCGCCGAGGAATGTTTCTGCCGCTTTCATTTTATCGTCCATGGAGTACGTACCGGACCGGAACAGATCTGTTTGGCATCGGCCACGGCTGGAGAAATGGACCAGGGCGAAATTGCGCCCTCCGCCAGCGGCAATCTCCAGCAGCGTCAGCGCCACGGCCTTGCCCCAGGCGGCGGGGTCTCCCTCTGTGGAATCGGATTCGTCCAGACAGCAGATGATGTCCCCCATGCCCTTATAGATGGGCTCCCGGCGTTGGTACTGCTTAATCTGCTTCCGCTGATACTTTTGCAGGAACAGCGGCATGGTCTTGGGAGAAGCCAGCATGGCCAGCTCCGAGGTAAGGGCCTTGGAAATGTCGCTGCCAAGCTCCAGGGAGTATTTTTCCCCTCGCCCGTAGGCGTAACCATTCCGCTTGCCTTGCGCAAAAATCTCCCGGAAGCGGCCCAGATACTTGGCGACGTTTTTCAGAGTGTCGCTCTTTCGTACCTTTGCCAGAAGTTCATCATTGACTTCCTTTTTCTCCAGATTACCAGGGTCGTCACTCCAAGCGCCGATGATAGCCTGGACCTCCTCCGCTTTTTCTGACGCAGACTTTACCGCCTGGGCCACAAGGGCAGAGATAACCCCCTGATTTCCGGTGGTATTGGCGTCAATCATCTTCCCGACAGCCTCCGCCTGACGGCGTTTGCTCTCCGCCTGGTTCGCCGCTTTGACGGCCGACTGTTCCAATTCCGCACTGGGACTGGAGGCACGCCGCAGCATATCCAGCAGATTGGAGAGTTTTTCCCGGGCCTGCCGCTCCGCCGCTTCCAGCTTCTCCAAGGTGTTCAGACTGCCCTTATCCCCACCAATATCGGAGAGGAGGCCGTCCAATTCTCCGGCGGTCTTGGAAATGAACTCCGCCGCCGCCTCATAGGCCGGAAGCTCCCGGCCCTCGCAGACGCTTTTTAATGTAGGATAGTCCTCGCTCCGGGTCACATGGTCCAAGAGCGGCGCGTTAAACTTCCGGGCTGTGGTAGACAGGGTTTCCGCTCCGTTCTGGCGGAGCATGAGGGAGTAGAAGGTCTGGAAAATGTCCCGGGAAAGAGCGGGGAATGTGCGCAGCTTCTTTTCCGCATCCCGCTCAACCTGGTCCAGTTCGCCGTCCTCAGCCCGGAGGTCTTTGTAGATGCTGTCCTCCAGCTTCGTGGAACGCAGCACCCGGTCCGTGGTTTCCGCCGGAGGAACGGCAGACGCCCAGGAGGAGTTCAGAACATCCTCAATTGTGCGATAGGGGTTTCTCATTTGCGGCCTCCTTCCGTCCGGTGGCTGTCCATCCAGGTCCGGAAAATCTCACTGGCCCGCAGGGGGTCATTGGCAAGTTCCGGGAACTCCCTCTGCAGATACGGCCTCGCGCCGTACATGTTCGTTATACTGCTGTGGCGCAGATTTTCCAGATATGCAAAATACTTTTCCATAAATGTCTAGTCCTCCTATTTGAACAGATTATACGAGTTAAAAAGTACAAACCTTCCGTCCACCGTCTCCCGCACGGCCGTACAGTGAAAAGCACTTCTTGAGATTTCAGACAGGAAGTTGCGTTTCCCGAGAAGCTTAATTGCCTGTTCGCGGCTGATCCGTTTGTTGTCCATCTTGTATGTTGTCATGTCCTTTCTGAGAGCCCTTTCAATCTGCGGGAAATCCCTCTCTTCACAATTCAAGGACCTCAACAGTTCTTGATCCTCTCTGCTCAATTTCACCAAATATTCCTCCCCTTCATTTCAGCAGGGACCTCCGGCGGCGCCGTGAAAGGCCCCGGCGGGCAGGGTCCATTTCTGCCGTTCAACGTCAACCGCAGAGAACTCACCGCTGGTCAGCTGATGCAGCGCCAGCGGGTTATCGTGACAAACGCAGCTTTTCGCGCTGCCGACGTACTCTGCCAGCGGTTTCTTGTTGTCCAGGGTAAAGCCCAGAACGCGCTCATCCTCCTCCACTTCCATGAACCGCTCCGGGAACAGTTCCCGGATTCCGGCCCAATGGGTGGGTAGACTGAAAATGCACATCATGCAGGAACAGCGGTTCCAGCCGGCGGCGTAGCAGGGATGCGGCGTGATCTGCCAGCGGCGGATGATGTCCCAAACCTGGGCTTCGTCCCAGTCAATGACGCTCCGCCATTGATGAACCAGCCGGTGGGCCTTTGCCGTGGCGTTGGTACGATGAACCTCCATCTCGTTGTACTTGGACCGTCCGGCGCTCTCCTGGCGGCGTTCGCCGGAAACGACCAGTATTTTGACATTTTGGGTCAAAGCGTCAATATCCGTGTACAGCTTACTCTCCACCTGGGCCTTGAGGGAACCGGAACACCAGCGGCCTTGATGGCACCCGGATTTCGCCGGGAGCTTCATGCGCTGGCCGTTCTGCTTCAGAAGGTCCAGATTTCGGATGAGACTGTCGCCCACCTCGCGTTTGAGATTCGGGGAGCAGTAGCGGCCATTGACGATAGAACCCTTGAAAGGAAACCGCTGACTGCTTCCTATGGATTTCAGCTCTTCCAGATCCAGATTACGGATTACAGTGTCAGCCACCATGATTTTCAGGATGGAGCTGCACCAGCGGGTAGCCAAATTACCGCTTTTGGCCGGAAACTTCATACGAAGGCCCATGTCCTCCAGTTCCTCCCGCTCCAGATCGGTTAGAATCTTCTCCCGAAGCTGGGCGGAGCGAAGCTGCTTTTCCGACAGAGGACATTCCAAGGTCTCGCCGCTGAATGGGTCCACATACTGGATGGGCCAGCTTGCGCCGATCCGGTACACCTCGCCCCAGAAGCCGTTGACCCGCCAGGAAACCCGCAGGGTGATTCCCAGGT
>CAOJHG010000219.1 GCA_948435975.1 uncultured Oscillibacter sp.
GGCATTCCGCCCCAGCTTTTTCAGCCCCTTCGGGAGCGTCACGCACTCCAGCTTCTCACAGCCCCAAAACGCATACTCGCCAATCGACTCTACCCCCTCCGGGATGATTACCGCTGTAATTTCGCACCGGGCGTTACGCTGCTCATTTGTCAGATTTGCGTTTGTGTGAAAGGAAAACGCATCCGGACCGATGGCCGTCACCGCCGTCTTGCCAATGCGGTCCGGGACATACACTTCCCCGCCGGGACCCTTGTAGCCAGTAAGAACGATGGTCCCGTCCTTCTGCTTCGCATAGCGCCAGAGCTTCTTCATCATGTACGCGGAATTCGGGTCGGCGGTCAAGTCCTTCCAGTCCTTCGCTTCCTGGGCCGCGGCCTCTTTCGCAAGGTCCGCCGTGCGGTTCTTGTACTCCAGAAGCACCGCCGTGTGCTCTGTTTTATTCTCTTCAATCGCCTGGGCAATCAGCTTTTCTCGTGTAGCAATGCTCTTGAGGAACCCCCGCTCCAGACACAGTGCCAGCGTCCCCGCACTGGAGGCGTTCATGGCGCTTTTCAGCAGCTTCGTGGTGTCCAGCTTTTCCGGCGCCTCCCCCTCGTCCAGAAGACGGCGCACCAGATCCGCTGACTCCACCACATTGGTCAGCAGCGCCAGGGGGACCGGCATTTTCATTCCCTGCTTCCTTGCGATGTCCAGCATCTGCGGCGCTATCCGCAGCTTTGCCTCCGTCTCTTCCCGCGAAAGGTCAAAGTTCTTCAAACGCACCCCTTCCTCTACCAGGGCGTCCGCAAACGCCGTCTTCCCGGCCAGGAGGGCGTCATAAATCATCATGCTTCCCTGGAGCTGCGCTTTCTTTTGATGGGCCAGCCAGCGGAGGATTGTGATACGCTCCTCCTCGGGAATGGGTACACGCTCCTTTCCTTCCAGGATGCTGCCACGGATGCCGCGGAAATCGCCGAAGGCCCGGGCATCGTCCAAGGTGTCCACCATCAGCATACGCTCAAAACAGTGCCATACGGTATCTGTGCCGAAAAAGCTGCGATAAACTGTGTAGGTGTCATATTTTCCCTTGATGCCGGAGTCTCTGGGAAGCTGGAAGCTCATCCCGGCCTCCACCAGCCGCCGGACCATCTCCAGACTCCCAAACCGGCACGCAAGCCCCAAGGCGCGGGCAGTGAACTCAAAAGCTCCGCAACCCGTCAGCACCTCCTCCAGCTTCGCCATGTCGCCGGAGAGGATGGTCTCCTCCAGAAGCAATACCTTTTTCTGCTCACTGAGTCCGGCGTAGGGGTTCGCCTTGTCCGGCCTGGCGCGTTTGGGCGGCTGAATGCCATAGTAGGCATACACGGCCTTCTTCACGGCGGCAGGGCGCTTTTCGGCGGCTTCCAGCAGGACCTTTTTCCGGCCCTTCGCGTACTGCGCATACGCTTCATTGACTTCCTCTGAATAAAGGTCCCGGTTCAGCATCCAGCCAAGGGCCAGGGCAATGCGTTCCTCTTTATTCTGTAAATCACCGGGAACGATGTGCGGGGCAATCAGGACCAAACGGGGACAGCCCTCAAAAGTACACCGCTCAAGCTTTGTCCCGCTTCCCAAAATGGTGACGCGCTCCAGTCTCCGGCACCTCGCAAATGCCTTATCATACACTTGCGTCACACTGGCGGGGATCGTAACGGCTTTCAAGGCGGCACACCTTATAAACGCTTGCGTCTCAATGGAATTCAGACCCTCTGAAAGCGTGACCGAGGCCAGCTTTGCACACTTTTCAAACGCGTTCTTCTGAATCGCTTTTACACTCCCTGGAATATGTATGTCCGTAATCGCATCTCCCCGCTCTCCCCAGAAAAGGAGTTGGCTAATGACCTCCACCCCTTCTGGAATCTCCACAACTCCGCCAGGACCGTTATATTCCTTCAAGCATCCGTCACGAATGACAAACTCTTCCGCCATGCTGTCTCCTCCTTCTTCGACAGAAACTCCGTCAAAACATCTGTTTTCAGGATAGCACACATGCCCAAGAAATACAAGCCTCCCGACTGATTCCCCAAAAAACCGGCAGGTCTCCCCGCCGGTCTTCTTTCCCATTATTTTACATCCTCGTCCTGGAGCGCGTCGCAGCCCTGCTCTCCGGTGCGGACCTTCACCACGTTCTCCACATTGTAGACGAATATCTTCCCATCACCGATGGCCCCGGTGTACAGCACCTTCCGTGCCGTGTTCACCACCAGGCTCACCGGTACCTTGCTGACAATGATGGAAACCTGGATGCTGGGCAGCATTGTGGCTTCAACCTTCGCGCCGCGGAAATAGCCCTCGGTCTTGCCCCGCTGTTCCCCACAGCCCATGACGTTACAGGCGGTCATGCCTGTGATGCCGATGTTGAACATGGCTCGTTTCAGCGCATCAAACCGCTCCATCTTGCAGAGGATATCCACTCGGGTCAGCTTTACGCCGCTGGCAGACGCAATTTCCGGACCGACGGGCGCTTCCATCACCACAGGGATGGCCTCTATTGTTGGAGTTTCGCCGCTGGAACCAAGGGGCAGGCTGTCGGGCGTATCGTCATAGGCAAACGCAAAGCCGCCGTATGCGGAGGGCAGGCCGTGCTCAGTGATGTCCAGCCCTTTCAGTTCTTCGTCTGCGGAAACGCGGAGTCCAATTGTGAACTTAACCGCCAGGAAAACAATGGTAATCATCACTGTTGCCCATCCCGCCACCGCTAGTACGCCCAGGCACTGAATCAAAAGAAACCGTGCGCCGTGGCCGTACAGCAGTCCTTCGCTGGCAGAGAGAAAGCCGGTGAGGATGGTTCCCAAGGCCCCGCAGACGCCATGGACCGAAATCGCTCCCACTGGGTCGTCGATTTTCAGTATGGAGTCAAAGAAGTTCACAGAGATAGGCAGAACCAGACCCGCCGCGATGCCGATAACTGCCGCGCCCGCCGGGGATACCACATCACATCCCGCAGTGATTGCCACCAGACCCGCAAGAGCCGCGTTAAGCGTCATGCCGACGTCGGGCTTTTTGCAGCGGACCCAGGTATAAACCATCGTGACGATACTGGCCACAGCGGGAGCCATATTTGTTGTGACAAAAATCAGGCTCGCGCTTGTAATCACATCGTCCCCTTCCATGCCCACGGTAGAACAGCCATTGAACCCAAACCAGCAGAACCAGAGAATGAACACCCCCAGTGCTCCTAAGGAGAGACTGTGGCCCAAAATGGCACGGGGCTTTCCGCTGCCATCGTACTTGCCAATGCGGGGGCCAAGAACCGCCGCTCCAATACAGGCGCACACACCGCCCACCATATGCACGGCTGTGGACCCGGCGAAGTCGTGGAAGCCCAGTTGACTCAGCCATCCGCCGCCCCAAATCCAGTGGCCGGAAATGGGGTAGATAAAAGCGGAGATGCAGAAGGAGTAGATGCAGTAGGAGATGAATTTTGTCCGCTCCGCCATGGAACCGGAGACGATGGTGGCAGCAGTAGCACAGAAAACTGTCTGGAAAATCAGGTAGGCGAACAGCGGCACGCCGCTGGGCAGGATACTGGTATAATCTCCCCGAACGAAGGGGTCCAGACCTCCCGCCAGCGCTCCAGAACCGGCAAACATCAAGCCGAAACCCAGGACCCAATAGGTGGGCGTTCCAATACAGAAATCCATCAGGTTCTTCATGAGGATATTGCCGGTGTTCTTGGCCCTGGTGAAGCCCGCCTCGCACATGGCAAACCCCGCCTGCATCAGAAACACCAGCGCGGCCCCCAGCAGGACCCAAATCGTGTTGACAGATGAATACATATATGATCCCTCCCAAACAAAAACAGGCAAGGGCGTCTAAGAGGTCTTCTCCTCTCAGGCGCCCTTGCCTTATATTTACTTTACCATGAAAATCGAAACGCCGTCAATGGACAGCATCTACAAGAACTCGGTAAATTTGCCCCAAAAGTTCTACACCATTTCGATTGGTCCCACAATGTTGGTATAGCCCATCAGGTAGGCGTCTACCTCTGCCGCCGCGCTCCGGCCCTCTGCAATGGCCCACACCACCAGGGACTGCCCCCGGCGCATGTCTCCAGCGGCGAAGACCTTTTCAATATTCGTCGCAAAGCTGCCCGCCGGTGTGGAGACTGTCCGGCCATGGGCGGCACCGAAGGCCTCGCATACGCTCTCCTCACAGCCGCTGAAGCCTGTGGCGGCAATCAAGAGGCCGCAGGGCAGGGTCTCCCCCTCGGTGGTGACCACGGCGGCAAGTCTTCCCTCCTCTGTCTCCAGCGCCTGCACCTGAACGCCAAACCGCCGGGGATCTTCTCCCAGAATGGCCTGGGCCTCCTCGTGAGCATAGTCCAGAGGCAGGGTCCCGCCGCGCAGGTAGTCTTTCCGGGGACGGCGGACCAACTGCACAATGGACCGGCACCCCTGACGTAAAGCGGCCGCCACACAATCGCTGGCCGTGTCTCCAGTGCCGACAATGACTACATTCTTGCCTTCCGCTGTTGGAACCTCTGGGGCTTTGCTGAACTGCTCCCGCTCTATGGCGGCTTTCAGGAACTCTGTACCATAGAGA
>CAOJHG010000220.1 GCA_948435975.1 uncultured Oscillibacter sp.
GTACCGGGAAGCCAAAGACTATGACGGCCTTGGGAAAGGAATCATCTTTTCCATCAGGGCCGGTAAAACCGGAGGGCACCACATCCGGCAGGTCTGGCCAGAGGCGGATGCCCAGGAGCGTGGGCAGGATGCAGACCAGCAGGGCCGCGCCTAAGAGGAGCCTGCCGTTTTTTCCGGAGAAGGGGCGGGCGGCGGGCTTGGCCGGTTCTGTATGCCGCTTTGTCTTCTTTTTGCCCATGGAAAGACCTCCTGACGCTCTGCGGCGGCTGGATGCAGGGAATCCGAAGCCCGCCGGTAATGGTATGATTATATGCCGGTTCCGCTGAATTGTAAAGAGCGGGGATGTACTGCGGTATAAAAAATGGACGCACCAGTTGAGTACGTCCATTTTTCGATTTCAGGCCGGCGCAGTCTGGATGTCAAACCAGGAAGTGAACCAATACCTTCTGCTGTTACGCGGGGAATTACCGGAGATTCTCTTGTGCGAGCAGCTCCAGGATACGGGCGTCGTCCTCAATGGTGGCGTTGGGCATGGGGAAGGTGCTGGTGCTGGAGGACGCAATCCCCCGCAGCTTGATGGCCTCCTTCAAAACCGGAAGGAAGGGGTCCCGGATGTTATAGATATCCATTAGCCGGTCAATCCGCTGCTGTCCCAGAGCGATGCCGTCCAGGTCGTTTTCCCGGAAGGCCCGTACCCATGCAGAGGTGATTTCCGGGGCCAGGTTGCTCAAAGCCGCAATGCACCCGTTTCCGCCAGACATCACATTCCGGGCAAAGTTGTCGTCGAAGCCGGAATAGATCTCAAAACTGGGCACCCGGCTCTTGACCGCTTTAATCAGCTCCCGCGTGTGGTCCATGCCAGGGATGGTATCCTTCAAGCCCACGATGTTGGGGTGCATCAGGGCCAATTGCAAAACCGTCTCCACAGGGACCGTATAGCCCGTGTTGGCAGGGAAATTATAGATGTAAATGGGACCATGGATTTCCTTGGCAAGCCGGTCGTAATATTGCAGCAAAGCCTCCGGACCGAAATGGAAATAATAGGGAGGGAGAATCATAACCGCGTCGGCGCCGGCGTCCAGGCAGAAATTGGAGAAGCCGCTGATTTCGCTGGCTACCATGTTGCTGGTGCCGATAATCAGCTTCACCCGGCGGTTTACCTTTTCAATGGCAAATTTCGCCATCTCATGACGCTGCTCCATGCTCATGGCAAAGAACTCGCTGGAGCTTCCTTCCACCAAAATGCCGTCGATTCCGTTTTCAATCAGATTGTTGTACAGCCGCTCTTGGCTGACCAGATCCAAAGTTCCGTCTTCGTTAAACAGAGTAATCGCGGGAGCCAAAAATGCTGCATTCATATAAATTGATTCCTTTTCTTAAAAATTTATGTACCGCCGCGCCGGGCTGGTACGGATATTTCTCAGGCTAACACAGCCGCAAATTCCTGTCAAGATACTTTTCTATCCTTTCAGATTTCACAAAGCGACTTTCCAGCAGAAAGGGACGCTGCCCAGACGGAAGCACCGCCCAGGCAGCAAAGGAAACAAAGGCTTATTCCAGACCGCCGCCCTGCATGGCAGACCGGGCATTCTGGGTGTACATCCGGTAGAAACCCTTTCGAGGCTCGCGGGGAATAATGCCCGCCTTGGCGCGCTCGGCCAGGACTGCGGCAGCTTCCTCAGGCGTGCAGGGCTTGCCGTGAATGCCGGTAAGGTTCAAAGTGCGGTTCTCCACGCTGTAAGAAATCAAATCACCCTCCTCGACGAACGCAATGGGGCCGCCCGCAGCAGCCTCAGGACTGACATGGCCGATAGCCGCGCCGCGGGTCGCACCGGAGAAACGACCGTCGGTAATCAGCGCCACAGAGCCATTGATCCGCTCGTCACAGCAAATGGCCTCGGTGGTGGCGACCATTTCGGGCATACCGCAGCCCCGGGGACCCTCGTAACGGACGATGATGACCTCATTGGGGTTGATGAGCTTCTTTGCAACGGCCTCATAGGCGTCATCCTCGCTGTTGAAGACGCGGGCTACAGCGTTGACAACTTCCCGCTGGTTCTCGGCGCAGGCGGCGTACTTCACCACACTGCCCTCGGGAGCGATATTGCCCTTGAGGATAGCGACAGAGCCTTTTTCATGGGCCTTCTCCACGGGGAAGATCACGTCCTCACGCTTCAAGCCGTAGTTGGCCAGATAGCCCAGATTACGCTCGAACCAGTTCTGCTTCTGGAGCTCTTCCAGGTTTTCGCCAAGAGTCTTGCCGGTAACGGTGAGAACATCCAGGTCCAGCATGTCGCGCAGCATCCACTGGATCATGGGCACGCCGCCGGCGAACCAGAAGGACTCGGTAAGCTGGGTGCCGGAGGGATACACGTTGCCGATGTGGGGAACCTGGTGGTTGATTTCATCAAAGAGCTCGATGGGCAGCTCGTAACCCATTTCACGGGCGATAGAGGGAATATGCAGGGTGGCGTTGGTGGACCCGCCAATGGCGCTGTGGACGATAATGGCGTTCCGGAAAGCGGCGGGGGTCATAATCTTGCTGGGAGTGATCTCCTTCTCGGCCAGGTCCATGATCTGACGGCCGGCATCCCGGGAATACTGAAGCAGGTCGCGCATAGTGGCGGGGACCAGGGCGGAGCCAGGCAGAGCCAGACCCAGCGCCTCGGCCAAACATTGCATCGTGGACGCGGTGCCCAGGAAGGTGCAGGCGCCCACGGAGGGGCAGCCAGTCAGCTTGTAATCCCGGACCTCCTGAGGCGTGATGGCTCCGTCCCGCTTCTCACGGAGGGAGATGTCACCGGCCACGATAGAAGTCGTCATATTCGGGCCGGGCCGCATGGAGCCGCCGGGCATGAATATGGTGGGGATATCCAAACGGGCGGCGGCTTTCAGGTGGGCGGGGATGGACTTATCGCAGCTAGAGGCCAGAATCATGCCGTCCCAGGGCACCGCGCAGCCGTGGATCTCTACCATATTGGCAATAGCCTCCCGGGAAGCCAGGACGAAGTTCATGCCGTCGTGTCCCTGGGTGCATCCGTCACAGATGTCGGTGGCGTAGTACTTCGCGGGCTTTCCGCCTTTCTCGTACACGCCGTAAACCGCCTGCTCCACCATTTGATTCAAGTGGTAGCTGCCGGGGTGGGAGTCGCCGTAAACGCTCTCCACCATGATTTGAGGCTTGGAAATATCCGCTTCATCCCAGCCGGTGCCCAGTTCCAGAGCGTCGAACTGCGCCCAGAATTTGCGTTCCTTCTTGCTTTTCTGAACCATAGTAATCTCCTCGAATCTTTTTTAATATAAAGGCGGAAGAGGGGGCGCCCTCCGCCATTTTTTCCCAACTATAACAGCGCAGATGCCAGATTCTTACATATGGGAATGCCAAGGGGCTGCTGCCGCCGTCCTTGCGGCATAGCGGCGGCAGCCCCTCTCCGTACTTCATGGGGAGTTCGCAGGCCAAAGGGTCTCAAGAATGCGTCAGGCGGGGCGGGATTTCATCGCGTGATTGGAGCGATGCTTGGCTTACATAACGCCAACCGTGATGAAGATGGCCGCCACGATGCCGGCAAAGACACCGGCAACGCCGCCTACCAGCGTGTTGTACTTGAAGGTGCGGTTCGTATCCATATTGAACATGGACATGGAGACCCACCAGCCGGAGTCGTTGACGTGGGAGACGACCATGGTACCGGCACCGACCATGACGGCGCAGGCCGTGGCGGAGATGCCAAGGGAGCCCAGCATGGGCAGGCACAGACCAGCGGCGGTCATGCCGGCCGTGGTGCGGGAACCGACGGCGCACTCCATCGCGGCGCCGATGATGAAGGGAACCAGCAGGCCGGGGAGGGGAGTCTTGCCGATCACTTCGCCCAGCTCAGCAGCAGCGGGAGCTTCCTTGATAATCTGCGCAAAGCCGCCGCCGAAGCCGGTGATGATCAGGGGAGCCAGAGCGACCTCCAGAGCCTCGCCGACCCAGCCGTTGAAGAGCATCTTGCCAAGGCTGGTCTCGTTCTTGCCGGAGGACTTGTTGTAGCTGGCCAGGGCCTTTTCCTTATGGGTGAGGGCCAGGAGCCAGCCGCAGCACACGCCCAGGAACAGGGCGATGTTCCGGTTGCCGATGGTGTCCAGGAAGATACGGACGGAGTTTTCAGCGTCCATGGTCATGTCGGCGAAGGAGGCGATGGCGATGAGGATGACGGGGAGCAGGATGGGGGACATGGCGGCCAGGACGTTGGGCAGGCCGTCTTCCTTGATAAGCAGGTCGCGGTAGTCATCGCTCTTGGCGGGCTCCACGCCCTTGATGTACTCGGGCTTCTGGGGATAGAAATCCTTGCCCGCCCAGCCCTTCATGAGAACCCAGGTGAGGAGGTAGGCGATCAGGGAGCAGACGATGCCCCACAGGATGACCATGCCAAGGTCAGCGCCCAGCAGCAGGGCCACGGCCAGAATGACGACCGCTCCGCTCACTCCCCGCTCCAGAAGCGTCATGGCCGGTGCTCCCGCTCCATGGCGGTGACCAGCTTTTTCAGCCGCTCCAGCTGCTCCACAGAGAGCTTTCG
>CAOJHG010000221.1 GCA_948435975.1 uncultured Oscillibacter sp.
AGAGCGCGGACCTGGCCCTGGATGATTTCCGGACCGCGGGCAGCGCTTTTATGAACCTGCGCTACCATCCGGACTATCATTTTGCCCTGGCTCCGGTGAACACCTCCGAGCCGTATATGCTGGGTATCGTCAGCGATATGATGATGGATGTGCACGAGCTGTCTGTGTGCGTCGCCTATTGTCTGCTGGAAAGAGATCGGTGCGTCAAGGTTTCCGTGCGCTGCTGCAAGCGTAGGGACCGGGCGGATGAGCTGGTGCACTGGCTTGTCCGGGACATGGGGGATGACGGCGGCGGCGACCGAACCAAGGCCGCGGGACGGCTGCCGCTGGCGCTGCTGGAAAAGAACTGCCCAGACGGCAATCTGCTCTATACTGCCGGGGAACTGATTTTCCAGCGGCTGACCGATTATTTCCGCACTCCGCTCAAGCGTCTTGCCCCCCGGGCGGAGGAGTATGAGCCCGCCCGGGCGGAGGAGTTCTGCAAAGAGAAGGCGGAACTCTACCACAAGAAAAAGGTTCCCGCAGGCTATGCGCGTACCATAGACCTGTTTCCGGAGGGGACGGAGATTCTTCTCCGCACACCGGAGGGGGATATCATCAAGAAAGCCGCCCCCGAGCTCTATATTATGATTGACGCGGAGCACGAAGTTTCGCACATCACGGAAGAGGACCTGCGACGAAATTATGAGCTGACAGATGAGGAATTCCCCATGGACGGAGAGTTGCTGTGGCAACCGAAGGTGTACCACGCCGGAAAAAAAGAGGCAATGCCGCTAACTCCGCACGCGAAAAAGTGCGTAGCCAAGGACGCACCCCGAATCTGGGCCGCTCAGTTGAGCTGCCGGCTGGAGGTCCTTGTGTGGGGAGACTGGCGTTTGGGCGAGATTGGGGACTGGCTGGTCTGCCAGGAGGATGACCATCAAGACGCATACATCATCCCGAAGTCGGCTTTTGAGCAGTCCTACGAGAGAGTGGAGTGAGTTGAATACAAAGGTCCGTTCTGGTTTTGGAACGGACCTTTGCTTTTGCCTTTGTAGCTCCAAAAGTAACCCCCGGCCTGGCCGGGGGTAAAAAATAGCTTATAGCGAGGAGAAAAACAAGAAAAGAAATAAGCTCCCTGTTTAAAGTAAGAGCGGTTTACGTCTCTTGAAAGAACCCACCTGCATCATCTGTTACGAAAAGCATTTAAAAAAGCCCGTGCGTCCAGTCGGCACACGGGTTTATTTTTCATTTTTAAAAGGATTTTATAAATTTTTCCAAAAATAAAACCAAACCGCCTCCAGATGGAACTTAATATATAGAGCTCCACAAAAGTCGACGTACAGCTCGTGAAGGGAAACATTAGGAGGTATTTCATGAAACACAAACGGCTCTCCCATCTGGCGGCAGCGGCATGCACCCTGGCATTGGTCCTGTCTCTGCGCCCCGTTGCCAAGGCGGACTCCGGCTTCCAAGACGTTCCCGCCTCCCATTGGGCCTATCAGGCTATCCTGGACGCGGCAAACAGCGGCATCACCGGCGGCTACGCCGACGGAACGTTCCGCCCCGGCGGCGAGGTGACCTACGCTCAGTTCACCGCCTTCCTGGCCCGGGCCTTCTACGGCAGCCCAACGCAGTCCACCAGCAGTCCCTGGTACCAGGTTTACCTGGATGCCGTCAGAGGCGATGGAGTCCTGGATGGCGTCCGGGAACAGACTCTGTCCAAATCCATTCACCGCTACGACATGGCGCGGATGCTGTACCGGGTCATGGCCGCCAAAGGAGATCTTCCCGAGAAGAGCCTGCGGGAGGCAGCGGGAAAGAAGCTCACCGACTGGAGCTCCATTCCGGAGACCTATCGTGACGCCGTGTCCGCCTGCGTGGCCGCTGGCACCCTCAACGGCCTCTCCGATGGTTCCTTCGGCGGAAACAACCCCATGAACCGCGCCCAGGCCTGCGCCGTCATCGCCCGGCTGCGCCAGTCCCTGAAGGGCGGCTCTTCGGAAGCTCCCCCTCAGAGCGCCGACATCCCCCTGGCGGAGCTCCGGAGCGGACTGGTAAAGCTCATCAACCGGGAACGGAGCGGCGGCGGTGTGAAGGCCGTGGAGTCCTCCAGCCAATTGGACAGCGCCGCGCAAATCTTAATCGGCGCGGTGGTAAAGGGCTATTATGAAACCCTCCCCGACGGGCGGCAGTGGGCCTATGTCATCCCGGAATCCGGTTTCCCCGTTGGCGAAAACACCACGGCGGTTCAGCTCCCTGTTCAGAGCTGCGCCACTCCGGAGGCGGTCCTAGCCTATATGAAGGGCACTCCCGACGTGTGGGATGAGCTCCTCAACGGCAACTACACCCATGTGGGGATTGGTTACCTCAAAGACGGCGGAAGCCACAAGGACTGCTGGAACGTGCTGCTGGTAGGCAATCCCTCCTCCCCCCAGACCAGCCAGCCGGAGAATCTCTGCGCGGAGCTGACCCACCTTGTCAACGCCCAGCGGGCCAAAGCCGGACTCAGCGCCCTGGGCACCATGGACCGGCTGACCCAGGCGGCCCAGCTCCGGGCCAAGGACCTCTCTGGCGGCTACCTTGAGACACGCCCCGACGGCAGCGACTGGTCCTCCGCATTGGACCGCACCGGCGTTCAGGCAGTCTATGTGGACGAGAGCTTCGTGGTGGGTTACCATACGGCGGCAGACGCCCTGACGATCATACTGAACACCGAGAGCGCCCGGAATGCACTTTTGAACAAGAGCTATACCCACCTGGGAATCGGATACGTCCACGATCCAAACGGCTACCTGGGCTATCAGGATTTCTGGTCTCTGATGTATATCCAAGCCGACGGCAGCTCCTCCGGCGGGTCTCCGGGAACCCCCTCCGGCGCAACGGGTTCCCTCTCCTACACGCCGGTGCCCATGAAGGACCTGGCCAACCGGAAGAGCCTTCAAAAAAAGGCAACCGACGAGCAGTTGGCCCAGGCCTACGCCGAGGCGGCCAAGCTGGTGGAGCCCTACGCCAACCTTCCCCTGGAACAAAAGCTGTCGGGCATCTGCAACGCCATCCGGCAGCGCTTTGACAGCGGCATGAGCTACACCATGGAGTCCGACCATTACAACGACCCCTACGGTTTCTTCATCCAAGGGGGCGCCTCCTGCGCGGGCTGCACCCGGGCTACCGGCCTGTGTTTGAACATCCTCGGCATCCCCTATGAACACGTCAATGAAAATCAATACCTGCATCAGTGGTGCCGGGTCAAAGTGGGGGGATCCTATTGGATCTGCGATCCCTACGGCCTCTACTGCGGTCCGGAGCCCGCGCCTTATCAGCACGCGAATCCCCTGCTTAGCTGAGTAAAAACCGAATTGGCGGAAAACGAGAGGGGCCTTTGACGGGTCCCTCTCGCCGTTTCACGCATGTTTCTCACACCCAGCACGCCGCGGCTGAACCGAAAGCAGTTCCCTCACCGCTTGGCTGCCCATGGCCTTGAAGTTCAGTGCGACGTCTTTCCGGGAGTCCTTCCCCGCCTGGGAAAGACGCGGCCAGTCCATTATAGACACTCTCCAGACAATGCTTCGCTTCCCCGGAAGCACCCCCGAAGCATCCTTCGGAATGACATAGTCCTCAGAAAACCAACGCCCTGCGCATTTCCTCCAGATCGCCCGTAACTTGAAGAAAGCGAAGGGAGCAGACCAAATCCGCCGTAAAGACCAGCAGAAAAATATAAGTCGCCGCCGGAGGAACCGTCTGGGCCAGGATCGCAACCCCTGGCTGCACAAACCGGACGGCCAGGGCCGTCAGAATTCCCCAGGCCAGCGCAAAGGAAGGACAGACCCGGCCCTGAAGGTTCCCGGTCACTTGTCCGTAATCCCAGAACCGGACACCCAAAAAGCGTTCCCCGGCCCAGTGGTAGGCATACTCCACTGCGGTGGCGGCAAACCCACCAAAGATTACCAGACCTGTCCAGCCCATAGGCGGCAAGGCCAGCGCCGCCATCATTCCAAGCCCATACACCGGGCACAAGGGTAGCAGCAGCAAGCAGCGGCGGCGGCGCTCCGCCGACCGGGAAACAGCCGCGAAGGCCAATTCCAACAGCCAGCCGAGAAAGCTATAGGTCCAAAAATACCAAAAACACGAAGCCATGTTCCATCACCTCGGCTACAGTGTCCCCAGCGGGCAAGCGGGTATCCGGCTCTTGCGCCGGCAGTTTTTTCATGTTATAATGGGCAAAGTTTCAATACAGTCAAAAAACGGCGAAGAAACAGGAGGTTTATGGGATGGATACTTGGGAGAGTTTACGAACGGAATGTCTGGCTTGCAGAGGCTGTTCGCTTGCGGAGCACCGCAACCATGTGGTATTCGGCGACGGCGCGGAGGACGCGGAGATTCTGCTCATCGGCGAGGGCCCCGGCCAGCATGAGGACGAGCAGGGTAAGCCCTTTGTGGGCCGGGCAGGAAAGCTGCTGGACGATATGCTGGAGATGGTCAACCTGAACCGGAGCAAGGTCTACATCGCCAACATCGTCAAATGCCGCCCGCCTCAGAACCGGGACCCGCTGAACGTGGAACAGGATGCCTGCATTGA
>CAOJHG010000222.1 GCA_948435975.1 uncultured Oscillibacter sp.
GCGTGACGGAAATCCAGGACGTGGAGGATGAAATCGACATTGAAGACCTGATCGAAGAAGAACAATGCGTTTTCACCTTCACCCAGGCAGGCTACATCAAGCGTACGCCCGCCGCCGAGTACGCCGCACAGTCCAAGGGAGGCATGGGAAAGAAGGGAATAACTACCCGGGAAGAAGATGCGGTGGTAGATGTGTTTACGGCCTCTACCCATGATTACCTCCTGTTCTTTACCGACACCGGCAAGGTCTACCGGAAAAAGGGCTATCAGATTCCGGTTTCCGGCAAGACGGCAAAGGGAACGAACATTGTGAACGTCTTGCAGGTGGAGCAGGGCGAGCGGGTCCAGACCATGATCCACACCCGCTCCATTGAGGACGACGGGCGTTTCCTCTTCATGGTAACGCGAAACGGCACGGTAAAGCGTCTCCCGGCCAATGCGCTGAAAAATCTGCGGAACAACGGGATTCGGGCGCTCCGCATGGACGAGGGAGACCGGCTCATCACCGTCCGGGAGACCGATGGAAACCAAAAGATTCTCATTGCCACCCATGAGGGTATGGCGGTCTGCTTTGACGAAAACGACGTGCGGCCTATGGGACGTGACGCTATGGGTGTGCGGGGAATCCGTCTCCGGGAAGGCGATTACGTAGTTGGCGCGGCACGTGCGAAGCCGGGACATGAAGTGCTGTCCATTACGGAAAAGGGCTTTGGCAAGCGGACGCCGGTGGAAGAATACCGTGTGACCAACCGGGGCGTTCAGGGCATCAAGAACTATATGATTACGGAAAAGACGGGAAGCGTAGTGGGCATAAAGGTTGTTAATGGGACCGAGGACCTGCTTCTTGTGACCCAAAGCGGTATCTTGATTCGCACTGGTGTGGAGAATATCCGTTCTGCCGGGCGGGCGACCCATGGTGTGATTGTCATGCGTTTCAAGGAAGAGGGCGATCAGGTGATTTCCATGGCTCTGGCGGAAAAGGAATCTGCCCCTGCCGCGCTGGAAGAGGAAGAAACCAGCGAAGAAGCAGTCAAGGAGAATCCCGCGGAGGACGAAGCGTAAATGAAAACCGTAACGATTTACACCGACGGGGCCTGTTCGGGAAATCCAGGTCCTGGGGGTTGGGGCGCGATTCTGATGTATGGGGAGCACAAGAAGGAGCTTTCCGGCGGAGAGGCGCAGACCACCAATAACCGGATGGAACTCACCGCCGTCATTGAGGCCCTGTCTCTCTTGAAGGAGCCCTGTATCGTAGATTTGTGGTCGGATTCCAAATATGTGATCGACGCGCTGGAGAAGGGGTGGGCGCAGGGCTGGAGGAAACGGGGCTGGGTGAAGTCCGATAAGAAGCCCGCCCTGAATCCGGACCTTTGGGAGCGCCTGCTGGACCTGTGCGGTGTGCATTCCCTCCGGTGCCACTGGGTCAAGGGACACGCGGAGAACGAATTTAATAACCGCTGCGACCAATTAGCCGTGGCAGAAAGCAAAAAGTTCTAAAATTGCATCATTCACAAACTGTTTACACAGAAAACATAGTTTTGCAAAAATTATCAGGTATCTTAATCATCAGCAGCGGGTACTCCCAGCCCGATGCGTTTTCTCCCTCCTAAAACACACGTCAAAGGGGACCACCAAAGTGTGGTCTCTTTTGGCGTTTACGGAGGCGGGATGAATTTGCTGCATTTGAATCGTGTGAGCGATAGAAAAAAGAAAAATGGAGCGTGAAGGTTGCATCACGCTCCATTTGATCTTGGTTTACTTCATCAGCTTACAGACAAGGTCCGTATAGGCGGAGGGGTCGTCCAGAGGCAGGCCGGCAATGAGCAGAGATTGATGATACAGCAGCTCTGCATATTCCTTTGCCTTGTCCTGGTCCTCCTTCACCGCGGCTTCCAGCGCCTGGAAAGCGGGGTGGTCTACGTTCAGCTCTAAGATGCGGTCCGCCTTGAAGCCCGCGTCCGGCTGGATGCTCTGGAAATACTTCTCCATCTCGAAGCTCAGGCCCTCTCCGGCGGTCAGACAGACGGGGTGGGATTTCAGACGTGCGGAGGCCCGGACTTCCTTCACCCGCTCGCCCAAGGTCTCCTTCACGAAATCGAAGGTCTCCTTGTGTGCGCCGGCGGCTTCTTCGGCCTTTTTCTCGTCTCCCTCTTCCAGCTCCTGGTCAAGAACGGAATGGAACTCCTTCTCCTTGTAGATGTGAAGGGTCTGTGCGCAGAACTCGTCCACTTCCTCGGTAAAATAGAGGATCTCGGTTCCCTTCTCCCGCAGCAGCTCCGTCTGAGGCAGCCTGTCAATTTTATCCGGCGTCTCTCCAGCGGCGTAATAAATGTATTTCTGAGACTCCGGCATCCGGGTGACGTATTCATCCAGGGAGACGGGCTTCTTTTCTGTGGAGGAGTAGAACAGCACCAGATCCTGAAGAAGTTCCTTTTGGCGTCCGTATTCCGCAACCAGGCCGTATTTCAGTTGGCGGCCGAAGTTTTTCCAGAAGGTTTCGTAAGCCGCCCGGTTCTCGGACAGCAGCTTGACCAGTTCGCTCTTGATTTTCTTCTCCAGGTTGGAAGCGATCACTTTCAACTGACGGTCGTGCTGGAGCAGTTCTCGAGAGATATTCAGGCTCAGGTCAGGAGAGTCCACCACGCCCCGGACAAAGCGGAAATGGTCCGGCAGCAGGTCGGCGCACTTGTCCATAATGAGCACGCCGTTGGAGTAGAGCTGGAGGCCCTTCTCGTAATCCTTGGTGTAGTAGTCAAACGGCGCGGCCCCAGGGATGAAAAGCAGGGCCTTATAGGTGATGGCGCCTTCCGCGGAGACGGAAATCACCCGTTGGGGGTCTGCATAATCATGGAACTTGTCCCGGTAGAACTTGTGGTATTCCTCCTCGGTAACGTCGCTCTTGGACCTCTGCCAGATGGGGACCATAGAGTTCAGGGTATCGACCTCGGTATAGGTCTCGTACTCTGGCTGGTCCTCGGGGGAATCCTCCTTCTTCCGCGTCTTGGAAACCTCCATGCGGATAGGGAAACGGATATAGTCGGAGTACTTCCGCACCAGCTCCTGAAGACGCCAGGACTCCAGGAATTCGCCATAGTTCTCGTCGCTGGTGTTTTCCTTGATGTGCATGATGATGTCGGTGCCTGCTGTGTCCTTTTCACATTCCGTAATGGTGTAGCCGTCGGCCCCGGAGGACTGCCACTTCCAAGCGGTGTCTTCCCCGTATTTCCTCGTGATGACCGTGATGTGGTCAGATACCATGAAAGCGGAATAGAAGCCAACGCCGAACTGTCCGATAACGTCGGTATCCTTGGCATCCTCCCCGACCTCCTGCTTGAACTTGTAAGAGCCGGAGGAAGCAATGACGCCCAGATTGTTTTCCAGGTCTTCCTTGTTCATGCCAATGCCGTTATCAGAGACGGTAATCAGGCGCTGTTCCTTGTCAACGGAGAGCTCAATTTTGAAATCTCCCCGGTTCAAGCCCACAGAGTCATCCGTCAGCGCCTGATAGCAGAGTTTGTCACAGGCGTCGGAGGCGTTGGAAATGATTTCACGGAGGAAGATTTCCTTGTGGGTGTAGATAGAGTTAATCATGAGGTCCAGGAGCCGTTTTGATTCTGCTTTGAACTGTTTTTTAGGCATAGCTTGGGTAACACTTCCTTTTTTATATTATAACAACACTAAAATATAGCATAGAACAAATGGAAAATAAATGACCATTTTGTAAATTTACAAGCAAAATGGTTGTCGGATGGAGCGCTGGCGAGTAAAATACAGAAAAAGAGCTGGAGAGAGCCCAGCGAAGGAGTTTTTACAATATGAGCGTTTTTCAAAGAATTGGAAATGCACTGGCCCGCTTCATGTATGGCCGCAATGGAATGGACCAGTTGAACCGGACGCTGTTCCTGGCATATTTCAGCTTGTGGATCATAGAGCTGGTTCTTAGATTCACAGTCAAGAACACAGTCATCATCCGGATGCTTGAGGCGCTTCTACTTGCGCTGATGCTGCTGATCCTCCTTCGGATGTTTTCCCGGAACCTCCCGAAGCGGCAGGCGGAAAACCAGCGCTGGGTAAACTGGGTGTGGCGCATGAAGAGCCGGAACGCAGGAGCAAAAGCCCGCCACGCCGATAAGGAGCATAAGTATTTTACCTGCAAGAGCTGCAAGGCCGTCTGCCGGGTTCCGGTGGGAAAGGGGAAAATCGTCATCACCTGCCCGAGATGCGGCGCACAAATCAATGCGAAAACGTAGACAGTAAAAAAACGTGGGACCTGCCAGAACAGCGGGCCCCACCCTTTTTATACTATTTGCCTTTATCCCAGCGCCACATCCAGGACCATCATAATGAGGAACCCGCCGACAAAACCGCAGGTCCCCGCCCGGCTGTGGGCTTGGGGAACCAGCTCTTCGACGACCACATACAGCATTGCCCCCGCCGCAAAGCTCAGGAGCCACGGCATCAGCGGATGCGCCCATGCGGCAATTAAAACCACCAGGATTCCGAAAACCGGCTCCACCGCCCCGGAGAGCATCCCACCGGTGAAGGCCTTCAGACGGCCC
>CAOJHG010000223.1 GCA_948435975.1 uncultured Oscillibacter sp.
CTTCGCGGTGGTGGCCGGCGAGGTTAAGCAGCTTGCGGCTAAGAGCGCCCAGGCTGCGCAGAGTGCTACGGAAATGGTCCAAAACACCCAGGCAATTATCCAGACTGGCGTAGCGCTGACCGCCGATACTGCCCATTCCCTTCACGCCATTTCCGATGTCTCCATGCAAATCAGCGCCATTTCAGATCAGCTTGCGGCGGCTGTACAGGGACAAGAAACTGCTTTGGCTGTCATGGAGGAGCGCATCGACGCCATTTCCGCCATTGCGGATCGCAACCTGCAAAACGCGGAAGAAACAGAGCAGTCCAGCAGATTACTGGCGAGAGAGGCCGAGGCGCTCCAATCTCAGGTGCAAAAATTTGTGTTAAAGGAGAAACGCGGCGAATGAAACGGATTCTTGTCATACTTATGAGCCTGCTGCTGACGGCGCCGCTGCTGACATCCTGCGGCGGGCAAACCGGCCTTCAGGATGGCTATTACACCGCGCAAGCGTCCGAATATAACTTCGGCTGGAAAGAATATATCACCATTCTAGTGAAGGGCGGAAGCATTATCTCCGTAGAATACAATGCGGAGAACGCCAGCGGCTTCATCAAAAGCTGGGATAACGCCTATATGCAGACAATGCTGCATACAAATGGGACCTATCCGAATGAGTATACCCGCTATTACGCCAGCCAGCTTCTGGAGGGGCAGGGAGAAGGCAGCATCGACGCGATCACCGGAGCATCCTCCTCCCATGGAACGTTTCAGGCGCTGGCGCAGGCAGTGCTGGAGCAGGCCAGGCGGGGAGACTCCAGTATTGTGCTCGTAGACACAGCGCATTAAATCAGGCCGTCCTCAAGTGGGAATTGTGTAAGAAACCAACATAAAAAATCAGGAGTGAAACATATGGCAGCGATCACACGCAATGAATACAACAATCTGAAAATCAAACGCATTGGCCGCAAGGTTGGGAATCTGGTGGCGGCAATGCTGGGTGTGAGCATTACCTTGGTGGTGATGCTATGTGTGCTGGTGTTCTACCGGCTCACCATGTCCATGATGCAGAATGAATGTGTAAGCGGAACCAATGTGCTGGCCTATGAGCTGTCTTCCTACTCCGGCGATGAGGATAAGACAGCGCTTTTAGACGCGCTCAAGCGGGAAATGGGATGTGAGTTTACCATCTTTCGCGGGGATGAGCGGGCTTACACCACGATTCAGCAGAACGGCCAAAGAGCTGTGGGGACCCGCCTTTCCAGCGAGCTTGCGGAGCTGGTGCTGACCCAGGGCAAAAGCTATGTGGGGCGCGCCTCCATTCTGGGGGAAGATCATCTGTGCTCCTATGTCCCCACCTATGATGCCAACGGTCAAATTGACGGGTTGATTTTTGCCGGGATATCCATGTCAACAGCGGCGAGACAAATCAACCTGACCATTGTATTGTCCTGCTTGGCCGGCGTCATACTGATCGTTTTGGGTATCATGATTGTTGGAGCCTATATCAAAAGAACAGTTTCCAATCCCCTCTTTCGTCTGACCATACTGGCGCAGACCTTGGAGCAGGGAGATTTGGGACTGAATCATCATCAGACAATGATGGTGGGAATTGATTCCAACGACGAGATTGGAGTCTTGTCCCACAGCTTTGACAATACCATACGCCGTTTGAGAAATTACATCGGAGAAATATCCAATATGCTGGAGTCCGTTGCCAGCGGAGATTTGACGGTACAGATTACCCAGGAATATGTAGGGGATTTCGCTTCCATCCGCACTTCCCTGAACGACATACTGCAAAAGCTCAACAGCACCATGGGACAGATTGTCACCAGCGCCGAGCATGTTTCCAACGGAGCGGAACAGATGGCCACCGCCTCTCAAGCGCTCAGTCAGGGTTCTGTGGAGCAGACCAGTGCGGTAGAGGAGCTGGAAGAGACCATGCGCTCTGTTACAGAAAACGTCAGGCAGACTGCGGAAAACGCCCAGCTTGCACGGGAACAGGTTGGGGGAATGCGCCGCCAGCTCGCCGAGGGCAACGAAAAGATGCAGGAAATGATTACGGCCATGGAAGAAATTACCGACAGCTCCAATGAGATTGAGAAAATAATCAAGACGATTGAGGATATTGCTTTCCAAACCAATATTCTTGCCTTGAATGCCGCAGTAGAAGCAGCCCGCGCCGGTTCAGCGGGCAAGGGGTTCGCCGTGGTTGCCGATGAAGTCCGGAACCTGGCGGCCAAGAGCGCAGAGGCGTCTCAGTCTACCTCGGCTTTGATTGGGCGCTCCATCGCTGCTGTGAATCAGGGAACGCAGATTGCGGACGCCACCGCGCAGCAGTTGAAAAACATAGTGGAAGGCGCTCATGGAATTGATGAGACGATCAATGGGATAGCCGCCGATGCGCAGACCCAGGCGGAAGCAGTGGAACAAATTCAGGACCAGATTGGACAAATCACCAGCGTAGTACAGACCAATTCCTCCACAGCCGAGGAGAGCGCAGCCACCAGTCAGGAGCTCAGCGCCCAAGCCAATGTACTGAAGCAGCTTGTCAGAACGTTCCATCTTCGCCAGATGTATAAATAAGAGACCTTGTGCGCCATGGAATTGCTGTTTTGATGATTTTTGGATATGCAGATATTCCCAAAAGAGACGGCCAAAATCAGCAATCGCAGGTAAAGAATTAGATTCCAGAATTGAGGAGCGATAAAATCCCTGGTAGAAGCTGTAAAAAAGGCTTCTATCAGGGATTTGCTTTCTTAAAGAGAAATTACAGGAGGGAATTACATAGCTGACCCAAAGCGAGCTGATAGGGAATACCAAAATCATGGCAGGAATCATGCAGGCAATAGAAAAAGCCAGGACGCGGTAAGCTGCCGCGCCCTGACAGTTTCAAAATGGAAACAGATGTGCAGACGGCTGCCTATGCTCAGCCCAGCAGACACAGGCTGATTTGCGGGATAAACGTAATCAGCAGCAGGGCAAACAGGAATGTGATGATAAACGGCAGAGCCTTTTTTGCGATAAAAACGATATCCATGCCGGAAATACCGCTGGCTACGTACAGGTTTGCGCCAACCGGCGGAGTAACGAAGCCAACCGCCAGGTTTACCACCATGATAATGCCGAAATGGTAGGGGCTGATACCGAAGCTCTCCGCAATGGGAAGGAGCAGAGGCGTGAGAATCAGAATAGCCGAGGTGGTGTCCAGAATCATGCCGATGAACAGCAGCAGCACATTCATGCCCAGAAGGAAGGCGACCTTCGTTGTAAAAATCTGCCCGAAGATGACGCCAATCTCGTGGGGGATTTGGAGCAGGGTCAGACACCGGGAAAACACCGTTGCCGCAGCTACCACCAGGGAGATGGCAACGCCGCCGTCGATGGCTTCTTTCAGCAGGCCGGGAAAGTCCTTGATGGTGATGCTTTTATAGACGAACAGGCTGATAATCAGGGAATACAGCACCGACGCCGCAGCCGCCTCTGTGGGAGTGAGAATGCCGCCGTAAATGCCGCCCAAAATCAGCACTGGGGTCAGCAGGGCCCAAAAGCTGTCCTTGAAGACCTGGAAGAAGCTCTTTTCGTGCAGCGCTGCGTAGCCCTTTGCCAGCAGCTCCTTGTCCTCGCCGTGACGCTTGCAGTACACCCAGCAGTAAGCGATCAGGCAGAACCCGATAAGAAGCCCAGGAAGTACGCCCGCAGTGAACATGCCGCCCACAGATACCTCGCTGGTAGCTTGTCCATACATGATGAAGGGTACGGACGGGGGGATGATAACACCCAGACCGCCCGCTACAGCAATCAAGGCTACAGAGAAGTCCTTCTTGTATCCGTTCTCCGTCAAGTAGGGAATCGCCATGCTGCCCACAGCGGCGGTAGTGGCCGGCCCTGAGCCGGAAATTGCGCCGTAGAACAGGCAGGTGATAACAGAAGCGGCAGGAAGCCCAGCGGTAAGCCTGCCCACAAAATAGGCAAAGAAGTTGAACAGCCTTTTAGAAATGCCGCCCCGTGCCATGATGATGCCCGCCAGGACGAACAGGGGCACCGCCAGAATCGCATAGGAGTTCAGACCGCCAACCAGATTCTTGTAGATATACACGCCGTCAATAGGCAATGCAGGGTTTGTAATCCAGGCCGCCAGTGTGGTAAAGACCAGGGAGATGGCGATGGGGACTCCAATAATAAGAAGAATAATGAATGTCAGCAGGAAACCAAGCATTACTGAGCGCCTCCCCTCTTATTTGCATACCAGCGCAGGAGCTTCTGTGCGTAAATCTGCACAGTCCGGACCGCCGCCATTGCGCAGCCTACCGCCAGGGACAGGTAAACTATCCACATAGGAAGGCGCAGGGCAGAGCTGAGCTGATTGGTCCGAATCAGGTCCGCTGTGACGGTGATGCCGATGCGGACCATGTAGAGGAAGAAAATCATCAATGTGATATCGGCCACAACGTTCAGCACTTTTTGGACCTTTTTGGGCAGGATGTTGATGATGGTGTCCACCCGGAGATGGAGCCTGTGCTTGGAGGCGTAGCTGATGCCAATGAAAGCATACCAGAGGTGGAGGTAACAT
>CAOJHG010000224.1 GCA_948435975.1 uncultured Oscillibacter sp.
TCATCAAGTGTCCCGCAGACCAGATGAACGAGGTTTTACAGGAATTCCTGGGCCTGCGCCTGGAGGACATGGACGGGGTGGGTCTGGACCGCTTCACGTACCTTCCGGAATACGGCGCCTATTACGACTTCCACAGCGACGCGAATTGTCCCGGTAAGGTCAACTTCCTTTCGGGAGAGAGGAAGGGCGGCAAGGTTCTCATGTATTACGAAAGCGACTCTTTTCCGGTTCTCAGCAGCAAAGACGGCTCGCTTATTCAGCCTGACGGACCGGGGTGGAACTGCCTGACGCTGGAAGAACAAGAATCCGACTGGTATCACTTCCTGAGCAACTGGCGCTGCAATAAGCCCTCCCTCCCTACGGCTTACCCGGATGGGGAACCGGAATTAACCATTCCGTTGGACGGCCTGGAGCCCTACAAGCCGGAGGCGGTGACAGTGAAGCGGCATACGGGGGACGTGGCAGAACCCCTCTATCAGGCCAACTTTTCAGGGGATGATTTCAGGGTGGAAGTCTACCGCTCCACAGAGGGCAGTCTGTACGCCGCCGTGGCAACCTCGAATACGGAACGGGACTGTTTCCTTTCCTTCCCGAAGAACGACCACGGCTGGACGGCGGAGCCTTTTGTTAACCTGTTCGATTATCTTGACGACCACCGCGGCTGGGTCTTCTCTTACTACCGCCAGATCGGCGAGAGCTATTCCCAAGTCCACGACTACTTTACCTTTTCTGAAGATGGCGTCCCCTCCCGGCTGCTCCAAACCGTGGGCACCGAAAAGCGGACGGACTTGGATGGCGACGGAATACCGGAGCTGACGGTTTCCAGGCCAGGGGAAAACCAGATGTTGTTTTTCCTGCGGGACAGTGAAATTTATCAGGCGGACGTCACGGCTCTGGTTCAAGATGCCTGGCCCGAGGCAGCGTATTTGGACTGCGGCCTCCGGAATGCGGAAAGGCGTAATCTCCACCTTACCGCTCAGGTTCCCTTCCCTGGCCTGGAGGATGTCCCTGCCACCGCCTCTCGGACACTGTGGTTCGACGGCAAAAACCTTCGGCTTTACAAGGACCATAGTATTTACTCCGACCATGTGAAACTGGGTCTTGACGCTCCGGCGTATGTGCTGGAGAGTGCCCAGGACTTCGTCCAAGGTCAATTTGACGCCTTAGCAGCGGATGGCTACGGATGGGACGGCTCTGGAAACTACGATGAGGAAAATGCCGGACCGGGAAACGTGGTCTGGGACGACTGGCAAATTAACGGTTTGAGAGGTCCCTATTACGAGACTGCGGGGGATGCTCAGGTGGAAATCTGGAGGATCAGCTACGAAACCCATACTACCACGCCGGACCGGGTCATGCTGGCAGGCGCTTCCTACCGGGATGAGGACGGCTGGTGTATGATCGGTTTTCCATTTGGTGATTACTTGTACTTCCAGCGAGACGCGGAAGGAAACTGGGCGTTCCTGTTTTCAAAATCGGAATATGATTGTTCTCCCGGATCGCCGCTGTTCTGGTGGGACATGGTCCAGCAGATGTTGGGCATGAATCTTCTGCGGCTCTCCGACCTAAGCCCCACTGAACTGCTGGCTCCGCTGGCAGAAAGACGTACCGCCGCCTTTTTCAATCATCTGGGAGAAGCGCCTCAAGCTGAACAAGAACAAATTCTGTCCTACCTAGCGCAAACGATTCTGGAAAACCCTGATCGGACGGAATGCGCAGACTGCGTGAACACCCTGCGCGAAAGCGGCGAATATGCCCTTACCGATGGAGGCCAGGCCGCACGGGAATATCTGCAAAGCGCTGTAGCAGTTGGCACACTTGCCCCTGCTCCAGTACGGCCCATCCAGTAATGTACCCAATAGAAAAGGAGATCGTAATATGCAAATCATCTTTCTGTGCTTAGCCCTCATCATTTATATTTCCTTGGTGTTCGCAGTAAAGTTCCCAATAGATCCTGAGGGAAAGTCCCTGGCGCCGTTAATTCGGAGTGGAGGATTTTCCTTGGCGGCAGTACTTGTGCTGTTATTAATTTCACGGCTTATGACAGACTGGTCAGCGGCCCTGGAGGAGTTATTCCAGATACTATATGGCTTTCTCCTGCTGATTTGCCTGTTCTGGTTATTCTTTTCCCTGTTTCTGACCGTCAAATATGGCTGGATTTGCCGAAAAAAATAGTTTATATGTATCTCAAGCACCGGGCGAACACCAAGGGCCGCTGCTGACTCTCGGTGCGAACCATCGCAAAAGCCCTTCGACTTTTCAGGGCCACCGTCCAGCGGACTCTGCGGGTACTCCAGCAGGGCGGCTGGATCGTGGCGGAGCCGTGTTGGAGAGAGAACGGGAACTGTACCTCCAACGTCTATCGACTGCTGCAACGTCTGGGAAAGAGCGAAGCACTCCGAAAAGGGAGTTCTTCGCTCTTTTCCGGCCAGAAGGCATCACGACGAGGCCCCAAGAAGTTACCGCCTGGGGGAAACCAACTGATCACATTTACTATTCGGGTCCTTTATGTTAAAATAAGATTTATGTATTTATCATTTTACATAAAGTAAGGATGTTGTGTATGGCCAGAGTTTCCACGAAAGAAAATAAGAACCTTTACCATCGGACCAGAGAGAGCCTGCAGCTTACCAGAGAGGCCGCGTCTGAACTGCTGGAAAGCATCACTCCCGAGCGAATTGAGAAGATTGAAAACGAGCGGTCTCTGCCGCACCCGGACGAGGTGCTGGTCATGGCTGAGAAATACAAACAGCCGAGCCTTTGCAATTTCTACTGCGCAAATCAGTGCCCCATCGGACAGCAGTATGTGCCGGAGGTAACGGTCAAAGACCTCTCTCAAATCGTCTTGGAAATGCTGGCGTCGCTGAATTCTATGAACAAACAGAAGGAACGCCTCATTGAAATTACAGTTGACGGCAAGGTTTCTGAGGACGAACTAAAGGATTTTATCTACATACAGGAGGAGCTGGAACGGATCTCCATCGCCGTGGAGACGCTGCAGCTGTGGTCCGAACGGATGCTGGCAACGGGCAAAATCGATCCGGAGCTCTATCGGAAATATAGAGAGAAGTAGGAAATAGCCGCGTTGCTTCCCTGCGGCAGCACTTATTCTTCCGTGAACAGCAAATTAGAGCCCCTAATTTGCCGAAACATCTGTTTATTCCTTTGCATCTTTTATATAAAATAGAGGCAAAGCACAGGGCATAAGGAGGAAAGAATATGGTATATGGTTTTGGCTTTGTCCTGTTCAGAATCATGTTTGCCCTTGCATTTTTCCTTGTGATCGGAATGTTCCTTGTTTTCGCTGTCAAAGGGATTGCCCAGTGGAATCAAAACAATCATTCACCGCGGCTGACGGTTCCTGCCGTCATTGTGGCCAAGCGCACGAATGTGATCCGGCATCACCACGGCGGCGCCGGCGGGCACCACCACCATCACACCTCCACCTCCTACTATGTGACCTTTCAGTTTGGCGGCGGCGACCGCATGGAGCTCCTCGTATCCGGCTCTGAATATGGGATGCTCATGGAAGGCGACCAGGGCGATTTGTCTTTCCAGGGAACCCGATACCTGGGGTTTGAGCGGAAACAGGGAGGGTGCTTATGACTTATTACGACGAACAATTGCAGCGGCTCCAGGCACAAACCGCCCGGGCGAAACAGCTGGAATCCATGCTCCGGGAGCTTCGCGGCCAGCAGGCCGCGCTTTCGGCGCGGGTACAGGAACTGGAGGCCGTCAAGCGGAAGGAACAGGTGGATGTCGACCGGCTGGAGGGCCGAAGTCTTGCCGCGTTCTTCTACAATGTGATCGGCAAGATGGACGAACGCCTGGACAAGGAGCGCCAGGAGGCATACGCCGCCAGAGTCAAATACGACGCCGCCGCCAGAGAACTGGAAGGGGTCGAAAGCGACTTGCGCCGTTATGAGTCCGAACTGGCCGGCCTGCAAGGCTGCGAGCATCGGTACGAAACCGTATTAAAAGAGAAGGCCGGCGCAATCAAGGCCACCGGCGGCGCGAAGGGAGAAGAGGTCCTCCAATTAGAGGAGCGCGGCGCCTTCCTTGAAAGCCAGAGGAAGGAATTGCGGGAGGCAATCTCGGCCGGGAAGATGGCGCTTGACACCACGCGGCAGGTGCTGTCCAGTCTGGACAGCGCGGAGGGCTGGGGCACCTGGGACCTCTTTGGCGGAGGGCTGATCGCCGATCTCGCGAAACACAGTCACCTCGATGAAGCGCAAGGCTCCATTGAATGTCTGCAATCCCAGCTGCGGCAGTTCAAGACCGAGCTTGCCGATGTGACCATTTACGCGGATATGCAGGTCAACGTGGATGGATTCCTGCGGTTTGCCGACTATTTCTTTGACGGCCTGTTTGCGGATTGGGCGGTGCTTGATAAGATCAGTCAGTCTCAGAGCCAGGTGCAGCGTACAAAGGGACAGATTGAAAGCGTTCTGTCCCGCCTTGATTCCATGCTGAACGCGGTGGAACAGGAGCAGGCCCAGGTGAGGAACCAACTG
>CAOJHG010000225.1 GCA_948435975.1 uncultured Oscillibacter sp.
CCGCCCACGATGGCGTTGACAAATTCGTAGCCCTTGCCGGACTCGTTGGGCTCTACACGGATCTTGACATGACCATACTGGCCCTTGCCGCCGGACTGACGGGCGTACTTGGTGTCCTGCTCCACGCTCTTCTTGATGGTCTCCTTATAGGCGACCTGGGGAGCGCCCACGTTGGCTTCCACCTTGAACTCCCGAAGAAGACGGTCCACAATGATTTCCAGATGAAGCTCGCCCATGCCGGCGATGATGGTCTGGCCAGTCTCTTCGTCGGTGTAAGTCTTGAAGGTGGGGTCCTCCTCCGCCAGCTTGATGAGGCCGACGGTCATCTTTTCCTGACCAGCTTTGGTCTTTGGCTCGATGGCAACCCGGATAACGGGCTCGGGGAACTCCATGGACTCCAGGATAATGGGGTGCTTCTCATCGCAGAGGGTGTCGCCGGTGGTGGTCTTCTTCAGGCCCACGGCGGCTTCGATATCGCCGGAGTACACCTCTTCGATGTCCTCACGGTGATTGGCGTGCATCTGGAGGATACGGCCCACCCGCTCTTTTACGTCCTTGGTGCTGTTCAGGACCGTGGAACCAGTGGCCAGGTGTCCGGAATAGACCCGGAAGAAGCTCAGACGGCCCACATAAGGGTCAGTCATGATCTTGAAGGCCAGAGCGGAGAAGGGTGCGCTGTCATCTGCCGGACGCTCATCATCTTCGCCGGTCTTGGGATTCACGCCCTTGATGGCAGGGATATCCAGCGGGGAGGGCATATAGTCTACGATGGCGTCCAGCATCTTCTGCACACCTTTATTTTTATAAGAGGTGCCGCAGGTGACGGGAACCATTTCGTTGGCGATGGTAGCCTTGCGGATGGCGGCGCGGATTTTGTCCTGGGGGACCTCCTGACCGTCCAGATACAGCTCGGCAATCTCGTCGTCAAACATGGAGACGGCGTCCATCAGCTTCTCGTGGTACTCGTTGGCCAGGTCCTGCATATCGGCGGGGATCTCCTCCACGCGCATATCCTTACCTAAGTCGTCATAGTAGATATCAGCGTCCATCTCGATCAAGTCAACGATGCCCTTAAAGGTTTCCTCGCTGCCAATGGGAAGCTGGATGGGCACGGCGTTGCACTTCAGGCGCTCTTCCACCATGCGCAGCACGTTATAGAAGTCCGCGCCCATAATATCCATCTTATTGACGTAAATCATGCGGGGGACCCGGTAGTTATCCGCCTGACGCCACACGGTTTCCGACTGAGGCTCTACGCCGCCCTTAGCGCAAAGAACAGTCACAGAACCATCCAGCACACGGAGGGAGCGCTCCACCTCGACCGTAAAATCCACGTGACCCGGGGTGTCGATGATATTGATACGGGTGGGCTTGAACTGATTCTTGGAACCAGACCAGTAACAGGTAGTGGCGGCGGACGTGATGGTAATGCCGCGCTCCTGCTCCTGGGCCATCCAGTCCATCGTGGCGGTGCCGTCGTGGGTCTCGCCAATCTTATAGTTCACGCCGGTGTAGAACAAGATACGCTCTGTAGTCGTGGTCTTGCCCGCGTCGATGTGAGCCATAATGCCGATGTTCCTGGTGTTTTCAAGCGATGTTTTTCTCGGCATACTTGTTTTCTCCTAACTTACCAGCGGAAGTGCGCGAACGCCTTGTTGGCCTCGGCCTGCTTGTGGACGTCCTCGCGCTTTTTGACCGCAGCGCCGGTATTGTTGGCGGCGTCCATGATCTCGCCGGCCAGACGCTCGGCCATTGTGCGCTCACCGCGAGCGCGGGAATAGGCGGTCAGCCAGCGAAGGCCCAGCGTCGTGCGGCGGGCGGGGCGGACCTCCATGGGTACCTGATAGTTGGCGCCGCCCACACGGCGGGCCTTGACTTCCAGGGTGGGCATGATGTTGTCCATCGCCTGGGTGAACACTTCAACGGGGTCCTTGCCGGTCTTCTCCTTAATTTGGTCGAAGGCGCCGTAGACCACCTTCTGCGCGACGCCCTTTTTGCCGTCCAGCATCACGTTGTTGATGAGTCTGGTCACCAGCACGGAGCCGTACATGGGGTCGGGCAGAATTTCTCTTTTGGGAACATTACCTCTTCTAGGCACTATGCTTCCCTCCTTCATAATGACTCTATGATCTCATAGGTACTCAAAAGGCTTTTCCGCAGCCTTCTGTTCTGCCTGCCGAAGGGGTACCTTATATATCAACCTATTCGGCAAAGCGTTTAGGGAAATTTTACTTAGACTTGGGCCGCTTGGCGCCGTACTTGGAACGGCTCTGCATCCGGCCGGAAACGCCCTGGGTGTCCAGCACGCCGCGGATGATATGGTAGCGGACGCCGGGCAGATCCTTGACACGGCCGCCGCGGATCATGACCACAGAGTGCTCCTGCAGGGAGTGGCCAACACCGGGAATATAGGCGGTGACCTCATAGCCGTTGGTCAGGCGCACACGGGCGATCTTCCGCAGAGCGGAGTTGGGCTTCTTGGGAGTCGCAGTTCTCACGGCGGTGCAAACGCCTCTCTTCTGGGGGGAGGACTGATTGGTAGTGCGGGTCTTCAGGGTGTTCAGACCGAATTGCAGAGCGGGAGAAGTGGACTTGTAAGTCGCCTGTTCTCTTCCTTTACGGACCAACTGGTTAAAAGTAGGCATCGAATTTCTCCTTTCTTTCATATTTTTGTGATTTATTTTTTACAGAAAGCCGGTCGGCTATTCCGAAAAAACCGAAAAACTGGGAAAAAGTTCACCTGTGCCTCACAAAAGGACCGCCACAGAAGCGCCCACCGGCACCCGGCAGGCCCTTCCAAGCTGCGCCATGGTGAATCCGGCCTCCACGGGGATTCCGGCGGCGGCGCACTCCTCGGCTACAGGAGCTGTAATCGCGGGGTCGGCGTCGCTGGCGAGATACACCCGCTTCGCCCGGCCTTCCCGGATGGCTTTTCGGGACTGCTTTACGCCGACGACCTTCTTTTGACTGGACAGGGCCTCCGGCATGGGGCGTCCTCCCTCCTGTGCGTCTCCGGCAGACAGCGGGAATCTCGTTCCGTTGTCCTTGACGCATAGAAAAATCCACGGATTCTGTCCGCGCAAGTACGCATTATAACACGCTCTTTTCCCGCCGTCAAGGGATTTTGCCAAATTGCTTTTGATTTGGCGGTTTTTCCATCACTTTCCTCTCTGTGAAGACACCCGGCTGTGCAGAAAAGACGTTTTTGGTCCTTATGCTGGGGGAGTCCTGTCAAACCGCTCCTTGTCCCGCTTGATCTGCTTGGCATACCGGTCCGCTTCTGAAAACACACAGCCGCAGTATTTCTGCATGTAAAAGCCCATCTCCCTGGCCCTCTGGTTCCCGGCGCGGAAATTGGGGCGGAAATCCCGATAGAGAAATCTTACTCCATACTGCGCCGCATACCGTTCCGCCGCCTGGATGATACCATCATGGTCCTGATAGACGCTGGCCAGCAGCGTGGTCGTGAATGCGGAAAAACCATGCTCTGCCGCATACTGTGCGGTCCCTTCCAGTCGGTTCTCATAACAGTACCGGCACCGGCGGTCGATGTCATCTGCCACTTGACAAACAAACTCCCGCAGTCCATAATCCTCCCGGACCCGTATTTCCATTTCGATTGTGGGCGCATATTCCAGCAGGCAGTCTCTCCGGGCCTGATATTCCTTCCAGGGATGAATATTCGGGTTGTACCAAAACGCCACCGGCTCAATGCCTTCTCCCCGCAGAGGTTCTATGCAGCTCAGAGAACAGGGCGCACAGCAGCAATGCAAAAGGACCGTATCCATCAAAATCGCTCCTCTCTTCTATCCAAGCCTAAGAAAAAGTTCTAAATGATTGAATTATATCATACTACAGGAAAAAGGCCAAGCCCTCTCCCCCGCGCATTTTTTAACAATTTCTTTACGAATTTCAAAATTTTCGAGATTGCACATTTTGTAGAAACAGAGTATGATATCTGAGAATAAAATACCCTGCGGACCGCTCCTGGCAAAACGGCGGCGCGGTCCTTTTCCCAACGCCCAATCCGCTTTCATGTTCCGGGTGGGTAGAGCGTTCCTGCGCCGCGACAGCCTGCCGGCGGCGGGAACACGGGATTGAACCGGGATTTTCCCAAAGGAGGAACAGCACATTGAAAGTAGGACTTGATGTGGGGTCCACCACCATCAAATGCGTGGTGCTGGACGAAACGGGTCAAATCCGCTACCGTACATACGAACGGCATTTCAGCCACATTCTCGAAAAATCTGAGGAGCTTTTGCGGCGGGTTGCCAGTCAATATGTCCCCGGCGGAAAAGCGGAACTGGCAATTTCCGGTTCCGCCGGCATGGGCATGGCAGAGAGCGCCGGTATCCCCTTCGTTCAGGAGGTCTTCGCCACCCGTTTGGCCGCCGGACGGCTGGCTCCCGGCACCGATGTGGTCATCGAGCTGGGCGGTGAGGACGCCAAGATCCTCTTCCTCTCCAACGGCATGGAGGTCCGCATGAACGGTTCCTGCGCG
>CAOJHG010000226.1 GCA_948435975.1 uncultured Oscillibacter sp.
CTTTGGCTGGATTGATTGCCGCAGTGTTCTCTCTGGTGGGAGCAAACCTGATTTCCACGGCCTTGACCGACCAGGTGATGAAGGTGGCCGCACCTGCCATTGAAAAGCGTATCGAAGCTCAGTTGGACGAGGCGATTCAGACGAGACTTCCCAGCGGGCAGATGCCAGGGGGAGACATGCTGGAGAGCCTGGACCTTCCCATTGAGGAGCTGCTGAACCTCCTGGGCTTAGATGCGCAGGCCCGGCAGTCTCTGGTGGAACGGGCGGAGGATACCGTGAAGGAAGCTGGAGTGTCCGCCGCGTCCGCTGTTGTGGAGAGTATGGCCTATTCTGTGCTCCATGGGATTTTGTACATGCTGGTTTTCTTGGCCCTGCGTATTTTGTTTCAGATCGTCATTCGAATGCTGAACCTGCTTTTCAAGCTCCCAGGGCTCCACAGCCTGAATACCTTAGGCGGCGGGGCGCTTGGTCTAGCAGAGGGTATGCTGTTGGTGTTTGTGGCAGCTTTTGCCGCGCAGCAACTTGGACTTCCTGTTTCTACAGGAGAGCTTGGCCGGATTTTTCCGTTATTTCTGTCCCATTCGCCGCTGAGTGTGCTATCGCTCTCCGGAAGGGGCTGATTCTCTCCGCCGCTGCGGAGGTGCCTTCTTTATCAGAGAAGGCGTTATTCTACTAGAGCGCCCCCGGGCGCGTGGAGGTATCAATACATGCAGCCTACACTTTGTTCAAGATGCAAGAAAAACGTTGCTGTCGTTTTCATTTCTAAAATGGACGGCGAAAAAACCATCAACGAGGGCCTTTGCCTCAAGTGCGCTAAGGACCTGGGACTGCCCCAGGTGGACGACATGATGAAGCGCATGGGCATTTCTGACGAGGACCTGGAAACCCTTAACAGTGAGATGATGCAGGCCATGAACGGCGTTGAGGAGATTGAGGATCTTCCCAGCGGCGAGGAAGAGAGCGGAGACCAGGAGGAGGGAAAGACTGCGACCTTCCCCTTCCTGAACCGGCTGTTCTCCAGCGGGGATTCTTCTTCGTCCTCCTCCAAGGGTGACGGAGGCGAGAGCCGTGAGCGTCGTGAGAAGGATCGTAAAGACGCCAAGAATGGTAAGCGGAAGTATCTGGAGAGTTACTGCATCTCCCTGAGCCAGAAGGCCAAGGACGGAAAGCTGGACCCGGTGATTGGCCGGACCCAGGAGATCGAGCGGGTTGTACAGATTCTCAACCGGCGGCAAAAGAACAACCCTTGCTTGATTGGTGAACCCGGTGTGGGTAAGACGGCTATTGCCGAGGGTCTGGCCCAGCGGATTGCCAATGGTGATGTTCCCTTCAAGCTGCTGGAGAAAGAAGTATACCTGATGGACCTGACAGCTCTGGTGGCGGGCACCCAGTTCCGGGGCCAGTTCGAAAGCCGGATGAAGGGCCTGATCGACGAGGTCAAGCGCCTGGGCAACATTATCCTGATGATTGACGAGGTTCACAACATTGCTGGCGCGGGGGACGCTGAGGGCAGCATGAACGCCGCGAATATCCTCAAGCCGGCCCTTTCCCGCGGTGAGATTCAGGTCATTGGCGCCACGACCTTCAATGAATATCGTAAGTCTATCGAGAAGGATACCGCTTTGGAACGCCGTTTCCAGCCAGTGACGGTGAATGAGCCTTCCATTGAGGACTCTATCCAAATTTTGAAGGGTCTGGCTCCTAACTACGAAAAATTCCATGGCGTCAAGCTCTCCGAGGGCATCCTCCGTCAAGCAGTGCTTCTGAGCGAGCGCTATATCACGGACCGCTTCCTGCCGGATAAGGCCATCGACCTGATTGACGAGGCTTGTTCCGATATGAATCTGAAAGATCCAGATATCTCCCGGCGGATGCAGATTCAGAGGGAACTGGATGATTATGCCAAAGAGCGTACTATGTTAGAGGAGAAAACTGAGGAGCCGGATTATGAGCGCCTGGCCTTCTTGAAAAGCAAGGAACTTCAATTAAATACGGAACTGGACGGCCTGAATGAAAAAGGGGACCCAGTCCTTACCATGGAAAATTTGGCCCACGTGATTGAATTGTGGACGAAGATTCCCGCCAGCCGTATTCGGGAGCAGGAGTTCCAGCGTCTCTCCCAGTTGGAAGACCGCCTGAAAGAGCATATCATCGGCCAGGATGAGGCCATTACCTCTGTCTCTGCTGCGGTGCGCCGGAACCGGGTGGGCATTTCCCCGAAGCATAAGCCGGTGAGCTTCATCTTCGTAGGCGCTACCGGCGTAGGCAAGACCGAGCTGGTAAAACAATTGGCGACGGACCTGTTCAATACGCCGGACGCACTGATTCGGCTTGACATGTCTGAGTTCATGGAGAAGCACTCTGTCTCCAGAATCGTAGGATCTCCGCCGGGCTATGTTGGTTACGACGAGGCGGGCCAGCTTACGGAAAAAATCCGCCGGAAGCCCTATGCTGTGGTTCTTTTCGATGAAATCGAGAAGGCCCATCCCGACGTGCTGAACGTCCTTCTGCAAATCCTGGACGATGGTGAGATTACCGACGCCCACGGCCGGAAGGTGAACTTTGAGAACACCATCATCGTCATGACCTCCAACGCAGGCAGCGCCACCAAAGAGGGTACCGTGGGCTTTGACCGCTCCATGAGCCAGCAGGACAATGAAAAGGCCATGAAAGCGCTTCAGCAGTTTCTGCGTCCGGAGTTCATCAACCGGGTAGACGCCGTGATTACCTTCAATCGCTTGTCTGAGGAGAACTTCCAAGCCATTGCGCGGATAATGCTGAATGAGTTGGTGGATTCTCTGCGGGAGAAGGGCATCACCTTTACCTATGACCATAGCCTGGTGGATTTCCTGACAGAGAAATCTTATTCCCGTACCTATGGGGCGCGGAACCTCCGGCGGACCATTCAGAAGGAGCTGGAGGACCCCATGGCAACGAAGATCATCAACAGTTATGAAAGCCCCATTACCCACATTCAGGCCCGGGCGGAAAATGGAAAGATTCAGCTTGAAGATGGTGTGCAGATTGTGAAGAGCGTTTGAAGGAAACGGCGCTTGCGGGAGACAGGGGGGAGGCGCCGAACCTCTGCCATTGGGAAGGAGAAGTTATGCTGTTTCGGAAAAATATGGACCCCCGCTGTGTCTACTGCAAGAGGGGCCAGCAGATCAACGAACGGGAAGTGGCCTGCATCAAGCGGGGCGTTGTGCCGGTTGAGCATCACTGCCGGTCCTTTCAATACGACCCCTTGAAACGGGTGCCTCCCCGTCCAGTGTCCCTGGATACTGCGAGGCTGAACGAGGCAGATTTTTCCCTGTAGATTTTTGACGCTGGAGGGAGCAGAATGAAGCTTACGATTGTTCAGGCAGTTGCTTACAGCGCGACTGGGAGGACAGATCAGGTGGTACATACCTTGGCAGAAGCTGCGGCGGAAGCGCTGGCACTGCCCATGACCTACCACAGTTTTACAAAACCGGCGGAACGGGCTGAGGCGCTGCGCTTTTCCGAAACGGACCTGGTAATAATTGGAACGCCTACCTATGCGGGACGGGTGCCGAATAAGATATTGCCGGACTTTCAGAAGCTCCAGGGCGGCGGTGCATTAGCGGTTCCTGTAGTGACCTTCGGAAACCGGGCGTATGATAATTCTTTAGCGGAGCTGTGTGCGGTGCTGGAGGCGGGAGGTTTTCACACAGTTGCGGCAGGAGCTTTCGCAGGCCGTCACGCCTTCACGGATCAGTTGGCAGAGGGCCGTCCGGATTGGGACGACAAGCGGGAAATCCAGGCTTTCGCAAAGAAGACTGCTGCAAAGGTTTTAGCCTTAACGGAGCTTCCAGCAGAGAGAATTCAGGTTCCGGGAGACCCTGACGCACCCTATTATGAACCGAAGGGCATTGATGGTGAGCTAGTGAAATTTCTAAAGGCGAAGCCCCGAACAGATCTGTCAAAATGCTGCAATTGCGGAGTGTGTGCGCGAGCGTGTCCTATGGGAGCGATTAACGCAGCGCATGTGGAAGAGGTTCCGGGGACGTGCATCAAATGTCATGCCTGTATCCGGAAGTGTACTCGCCGCGCCAAATTTTTCGACGATCCAGCTTTTCTGTCTCATGTAGCGATGCTGGAGGCCAGCTTCCAGGAACGGAAGGAAAACGAAATATTTTTGTAAGCCCTACAGCAACAGAAAAACGCGGGAATCCGAATAAATGGATTTCCGCGTTTTGAGTTTCTGTGGAAGTGTGAAAGGGGAAGCTCACATCCCGCCCAGACCGTCGGGGCCCATACCGTCGTCCCAGGGGTTCTGGTAATTGCTTCCGCTCCAGCCGTCCTGGCGGGAACAGGCGTCTTTGCCTACACCAGAGGTACGCTTCGCCGTCTCAAAATAGGCCAGGTCCACACAACGGAACTTCGCCAGGTAAAACAGAGAGGTCACAAGGGACCACACGCCTTGAATGAGCACCCAT
>CAOJHG010000227.1 GCA_948435975.1 uncultured Oscillibacter sp.
GTTAAAAAAAGATCTATCACGAACCCCGCAGGGTACTTGGGAGGATGGCGCCTCTCCGCTCTCAACCAGGGAGGGAAGGGCTGGCCTCCTTATTCTTTTTTATAGTGCGCGGCCTCAGTCGTCCTCATACAAGTTTTCCATGAAGAGTTCGTAAACCGCCTCCAATTCCTCATCAGAATCCAAGGTAGAGAGCAGATCTTCACCGTCCTCATGAATGACCTTTAAGATCACCAGGCCGCCGTCTGCATCCTCCTGCCCCTCTTCATCCTCGGTCTCTGCCGGGAAGAATGCCTGGTATGTTTGTCCCTGATATTCCAGGGCGTCGATAAATTCCAGAACGATCTCTTTTCCGTCGTCGTCAGTGACCGTCAGGAAGGTGGGGCCGAAATCCTCGCTCATAGGGAGCCTCCTTCTGACCCGCAGAGGCGGGTGCTGTCCAGACCATCAATGGGTGGAATCCTTGAAAATCAAGGAACCGGCGAAGTAAAGCGGGAGACGTTCATCCACTCCTGCTTCGCTATTCCTCCGCTGTTTAGAGCTATTGTACACGAAATATCGCCCGATTGCAAGAGCAGAATTCGTAAAAAAGTTGAAAAGTACACCGTTTTCTTGAAAGCTATCCTGCCCAAATTTCCGAAATCCATGCGAACCAGGAACTTTTTTTCGAGAAAAACCGACATTTTCAATGTTGACAGCCCATGGTACAATAGAAAATATTACAATCGGCAAAATGCGTTTGTAAATCCCTCCTGGCTTGTGGGACAGGCCTGGAGACCAAATCCCTTGGAAAAGGAGGAATAAAAGCATTGGAGCAAGGAAAAAGAACGCAGCCCCCAGAGAAGCCCGTCCGCCGCAGGAGACCCCGCCGCTGTGGGCTTCGGATTGTCGGCGGCATTTTTCTCACCCTTTGGACCCTGCTGCTGATCGGCGTTTGCACCGCGGCCATGATGTTCGGTATTTTTATGAAGTATGTGAACACCTCCCTGGCTCCTTCCCTGGATGTCCGGGCAGAGGATTACACCATGAATCTGAACTCATTCATCTACTATCAGGACCGTGAAACCGGGGAGTGGGTGGAGTTCCAGAGCGTCCACGGGACAGAAAACCGTGTGCTGGTGGACTTCGACGAAATTCCAGACGCCCTCTGGCAAGCCGCTGTGGCCATTGAGGATGAACGTTTCTTTGAGCATCAAGGCGTGGACTGGAAGATGACTGGCAAAGCGATTTTGAGTCTGTTCAGGGGAGGAAATATCTCCGGCGGCTCCACCATTACCCAGCAGGTACTGAAGAACATGACCAAGAACAAGGACGCCACGATTAACCGTAAGGTCCAAGAAATCTTTCGGGCCCTGCGGTTTGAGGAGAACTATACCAAAGATTACATTCTTTATCTCTACCTCAATACGATCTATCTGGGGAAGGGTTGCTATGGTGTTCAGACAGCGGCCCAGTATTATTTCAACAAGGATGTATCTGAGCTGACCGTGGCGGAGTGCGCCAGCCTCATTGCCATCACCAACAACCCATCCATGTATGGACCCATGTACAACATCACCATCACGCGCACGGATGGGACCACCACTACGCCCCGGGAGGCCAACAAATACCGGCAGGGCCTGATTCTGGACAAAATGGCAGAGGTAGTGGACCCCCGGACCGGAGAGACCTTTATCACGACTGCTGAAGCCGCTGCCGCTAAGGCGGAGGTTCTTCAGTTCTCTGATGGTTCCACCTCTGCTAAGGAGCTGGTGGAACAGGCCACAGGCGGCATTGAGGTGAACTCTTGGTTTGTGGACCAGGTCATCCGTGATGTATCCAAGGATTTGTCAGAGAGTCTGGGCATCAAGATAGAGGAAGCCAGGCTGCTCCTCTACAACAGCGGTTATCGTATTTACACCACTCTGGACCCCAAAATCCAATCTTTGGCGGAGTCCATTTATGAGGACCGCAGCAACCTGGACGTGACCAGTCGGGATGGCCAGCCCATCCGCTCCGGCATTACCATCATTGAGCCATCTACCGGCAACGTGGTGGCAACTGTGGGAGACATCGGGGAGAAGAGCGGCAACCTTATCATGAGCTATGCCATGGACAAGCGGCAGGTGGGTTCCTCCATGAAGCCGCTGACCGCCTACGCTCCCGCCATGGATGCAGGGCTTATCACACCTGGCACCGCCTTTGACAACTACCCCCTGCGCCTCCTGAACAACAACCCCTGGCCGAAGAATGCCCCCAATATCTACACCGGCTTTACCTCCGTGAAAATGGGAATTCAGGAGTCCATGAATACCATCGCGCTCCACGCACTGGAGACTATCGGCGTGGAGGAAGCGTATCTCTTCGCCCGTGAGAAGCTGAACCTGGACTTAGTTCCGGAGGACGTAAACTCCTCGTCTCTGGGCCTGGGCGGTTTGACCTATGGCCTGAACACCATGGAGATGGCCGCAGCCTATGCCGCCTTCGCCAACAACGGCGTTTACAACTCCCCCAGGACCTATGTGCGCGTGACTAGAATCGACAACAGCGGCCATGAGGTCACGGTTCTGGAGAACGAGGGAGAAAGCCACGTCGCCATGAAGGAGACCACCGCCTATCTGATGAACCAGATGCTGGAAAACGCGGTACAGAACGGTACTGGCCGTCCCGCCCGGATCAGCGGCATGACAGTGGCAGGAAAGACGGGTACGACCAACGACAACTATGACCGTTACTTTGTGGGATACTCACCTTACTATGTGGGGGCTGTCTGGGTGGGATATAAGTACAACGCCAAGATCAGCTACAACGTCAACGGAAGCACAAACCCCGCCGTTGATATGTGGAAGAAGGTTATGACGCTGGTTCATGAAGACCTGCCCAACAAGAGCTTCGACAAGCCCGCCACAGGATTGGAGACCATTACCGTCTGTGCCGACAGCGGATTGAAGTGTACCGACGCCTGCTATGCAGACCCCCGCGGAAGCCGTGCCGTAAGCTTTACAGTGGCAGCGGGAACGAGACCGTCAGAGGAGTGCAACCTGCATACGATAGTGGATTACTGCGTCGATGGCAATTGCCTGGCGGGGGAGACCTGCCCAGAGGAATCCATCGTACAGCGGGCCTTCCTGGACTACGAACGGGAAGACTACGGCTCTGGCGTCTCAGCCCCGGATAACATCTATCTGCTTCCCAACTTACAGAAGGCTGTAGAGGAATCGGGCGGGTGTCCGGTCCATATTGGCGGCGAACTGACCGACCCAGAGAATCCCGACGAATTGATTGATCCAGAGAATCCTGGTGATCCGAATACCGTTATCCCCGCGCCGAACACACCAGAGGAGCCGGTTATCCCACCAGTAACAACAGACCCTGGCACTTCCAGCGGCGGTGAGTCCCATGAAGGCTCCGGAGGCGCTGTGAATCCTCCTTCCAGCGGGACAGCCACAACTCCGCCGGCAGCCACAGACCCCGAACCGCCGGTGGCCCCAGTGGAACCCACAGAGCCCCCAGCAACAACGGACCCTAACAGCGATTGGTTTGAAGGGCTCTGGGACAATGCCTGATACAAAAAGCGGCGTCGTGAAAAGCGGCGTCGTTTTTTTGTGAAAGAATAGAAGAGGAAACTGGGAAAGGACAATTCCTAGTGACAGCCTGTTTTTACGACCTTTTTTCTCCAGAGCCTGCCCTATAATAAAGACATGCGGTTTCGAACATGGCTGGAAGGAGGCTTGCTGGTGACTGTCGTTTACATAGACAGTGTATTTGTTCTAAATGCAGCGATGGATTACCTCCTGCTCCTGGCCACTGCGCGGCTGGCGGGGCTGACCCTGCGGCGGAGGCGTTATCTTCTTTCGTCCCTGGTGGGGGGAGCCTATGCGGCAGCCGTATTTCTTCCGGGGTGGGGCTTTCTGGCGGCCACACCAGTGAAACTGGCGGCCGGGGTGCTGCTGGCGCTGCTGGCCTTTGGGGGAGAAGAGCGGCTTCTGCGGCTGACGCTGCTGCTGTTTGCTCTCTCCTGCGGCATGGCGGGCTGTGTGCTGGGCTTGGGACTGCTGGCAGGCAGTATGGTCCCTATGGTCAACGGTGTGTTCTATACCAACGTAGACGGAAAGGGTCTGGTGCTTGCCGCGTCGGGGGCCTATTTGGTACTGACGGTAGTTTTTCGAGCGGCAGCAAAGCATAGAATCTGTGGCGAGCTCCTGACTGTCCGTGTGTGTCTTAGGGGACGAATCGCGGAACTGACAGCCCTTCACGACACTGGAAACGGCCTCCGGGAGCCAGGGGAGGGACGGCCTATTCTGGTAACGGCTCCTGGCGGACTGGACACAATTCTGCCATGGGAAGTCCGGACGCTGCTGGCCCCAGAACGCCTGGGAGCACCAGAGGAACTATTGGAACCTCTCCGAGATACAGCGTCCTGGCTGCGTCCCCGTCTGATGCCATACCGTGCGGTGGGAACATCTGGCGGGCTGCTGCTG
>CAOJHG010000228.1 GCA_948435975.1 uncultured Oscillibacter sp.
AATAGTGGTGTCCTGTGGGGTGCATCACATAGTTGGAGAGCTCTCCGCAGACAAAGATATTTTGGAGGCTGGGGGTATTGTCCAGAAGCTGCTTCACCATTTGATTCAGCTCAGTGACACTGTAGACACACTGTTCCATATGTGTAAAAATTCCTCTCTTACCGCCGCCAGAACCGACGGCCGGTGTAACGATATGCGGCTCTTCTCCTAGGGGCTCTGTGGCGGCACCGAAAAGCTCCAAGCAGGCAGAATAGGAATATCAGCACTGGAAGCACCAGCAGATAGCGGGATAGGCCCTGGTTTCCCTTTCTGGCTCGATAGCTCGTCTCATAGCTCAGAAGGTCGTCTCCGTTCAGCCGGAAGCCATAGATCACCCGGTAGTTCCTCCCTTGATCGTAGAGGATATCCACCTCATCTCCCCGCTGAGCCCGTTCTGTGATTTTCTCTGCGGGAAAATTCAAAAAGCCCATACCCCGGTACATGATATCGTCTTGCTGGAGGCGGATGCGGTAATCGTCCGGTCCCCGGTAAATAGGAATAACGCCGATGGATGCAAAAGAACCGCTGACCTCTTCCAGCTCCTCCCGAGGCAGGGGCTCCAGCACGTCCTGTAGAAACCAGCTCTGCACTGCTCCCGCTGCCAGAACCAGCACGCCGCACAACATCAAGGACAGCGCCCGTCCTTGATAATACTGATAGACACAACAAAGGAGAACAGGAATCATTCCCAGCATCACCAGCAGCAGCGCTGGGAAGCCGCCTCCCGGACCTGCCGTATCCTCCCATAAGCCATAGCCCATCAGCGCCGCGCCCGCCAGCATGGGCAGGAACACGAAGACTCCCTTCAAAATCTGGACCATGCTCTTTCCCATTGTCGCCCCTCCTTTTGTGAGACCTGCGCAAATCATTTTGCCCACGGAAAGAGGCAGAGCCGGAAAGGGGAAACCGCTCTCCCCCTTCTGCTCTGCCAGTTTTTCTTATTCTTCCGCAAATTCCTGCCGTACAAAGCTGCCCAAAATGCCGTTAATGAATTTCACGGTCTCTGGCGTTTCGTACTTCTTAGCAATTTCCACCGCCTCGTTGATTGCGGCACCGTTAGGGATGTCCGGCATGTACAGAATTTCGTACATAGCAACCCGCATGATTGCCGAGGCTACCAGAGGAATGCGGGCAAAGCGCCAGCCCTTCGCATATTTTTCGATGTAGCCATCCAATTCGGCTCCATGCTCATCTACGCCCCTGACCAGGCGGCGGATATACTCCTCCTGCTTGGCGTTTGGGACCTCCTGATAGAGCGGGTCCTCTTCCGCTAAGGAAGCGAAGGCCTCTGCCGTCAGGCGCTGGTCCAGGAGGACGCCGGCGGGCTTTCCGGCAAAGCTCAGTTCATAAGAGAGATGGATGGCGATCTCGCGGGCGGTGTTCCGTACCATATAGCATCTACGTCCTTTGCAGCATTTCCGGCCAGTCCGGCCATTAGTTCAGCGCCACGCCGCCCACATGGATATTTACCGCTTCCACGGCGCATCCAGTCATGGCCTCCACGGCGGAGGAAACCGCTGCCTGGGTGCTCTTCGCCACTTCGGGAATAGGATGGCCGTACTGCACCACAAGGTATAAGTCCAGGACCAGCGCCGCGCCGGTCATGTCAATTTTTACGCCCCGCACACCCTTTTGAGCGTCCTTACGCTTGGTTACCAGGTCGCTGACGCTACTGCCCAGATTGCTCATCATGCCGGACACGCCTTCCACTTCTCGGACCGCGCCCACAGCGATGGCGGCGATCACTTCCTCCGAGATATTGATGCTGCCGTTCTCTTCGGGCAGGGTCATGTATTCCTTGCTTTCGGCCATACCACAACTCTCCTTATTTCTTCCTTCGTATCCTCGGTTTCCGGCTTTTTATCAAGCTCCATTCCACGGCGCGAGGCTTTCTCACCGGCCCTAAAACCACAAGAAAGCGAATCATGAACTTTCTGAAACCGTGATTTTGGCTTATTCTATCATATCCCACGCCAAATTACAACCACTAATTTGCAGCCATGATTTTGATTCCGCTGGCGGAGAACCCCGTTTCCGTCATGGTGATATCCTTGATCTTTGCCACATCCTCTGCTGTAAGCTCTCCACTGTCCGTAGAAACCACTACGCTGACGCTCTCATCTCCCATAAAGGCCACGCAGTCCTTGTAGCCCTTGGCAGTGACCAGGTTTTCGATCTGTGCTTCTTTTAATGTGTAGGACGCCAGAACCTGGATACCCTCAGACGCCTCGTTTGCCACGGCTTGATCCGCATTTTCCTGCTCCGCCGCTTCTTGTAAAAGGGAAAGGGCATTGTCTCTGGCCTGCTGCCGGGTCAGGCGGGCGGAAGCGAAGTAGTCTGATCCGGTGTAGACCTCCGTCTCGTCTGCCAGAGTCTGCCCAGCGTTCTCCCCGTCTTCAGCGGCGGGACTTTCTTCTGTGCCATTGTCCTCGCCGGTGGTCTCGCCAGGGTCCTGACTAGAGACCAGAGTAGCCTCCCCCAGAATCTTCCCTGCTGCGTCGATAGCGTCCTGTCCGGTATACTTCCAGTTCAGGGCTACCGCCGCGCATACCAGCACCGCCATTGTTGCTACGACTGCGTTCCGCTTCCATCTTGCGCTCATGGGCTGTTTCCTCCTCCATATAATTACTGCCATTTTGCCACCGTGATGCGGTCTGTGGAAAGTCCGGTCAAAGCGGAGACTGCTTCCGTGACTGCCAGACGCACCTCCGCCCGGTCTCCGCCCTCGCAGACCACCAGTGCGCCCCGGTATGTTGGGTACATGGTCTTCACTGTCACCGTCTCGTTCCCTCCGCTTCCGCTCACCAGCACCGTTTCGGAACGGCGGGAGTAGTCCTCCGGGGCGGCGGTGCTCCCGCTGTAGTTCAACTGCGTGTTCTGGGCTAACTGCCGTTCCCCGTCGGAATCCACTGTCAGCATCACCTTCACCTGCCCCACACCGCTCATGGCCCCTAGGATTTCTGCCATCTCCCGCTGAATATCCTGGGTGTCCAGGTCCTCGTAGATTTCCAGTGTCTCCCTCTTCTCCTCCTTTTCGGAACCACCGAGCCCAAAGTCTCCGCCAGGCCACAGCAGTAGTCCCGCGCCGATCAGCACTACCAGCGCCGCGTATTTGTATCGGTCCCATATCTTTCGCACTCCTTCAGTTTTTTCCTTCATGCCATACCTGCCTCTCTATCGGAATGCCCAGCTCCTGCGTAATCCAGGCCGCCAGCTCCTGGGAGTAGGAACCTTCCAGCTCTACGAAGATTGGAACCGGCGTCCCGTCCTCCCTGGGTTCGGTGTCCACGCTGGCGGTCAGTTCAACACCCAGCGCGTCCGCTTTGTCCGATATATATGCCGCAGTCCGCTCTTCTATGATTTCCGTTACAGACTCTTTTCCTTTCACCTCCAGTTCCTGCGCCCGCCGCTGGATTTCTGTTTCGTAGTCTGAGAAGTCCAGGTGCAGACGGCTCAGATCTGTCCCAAGTACCGGCTGAAGCAGCGCCGCCAGAAGGACCAGTCCGCCAGTGAATCCGGAAATTTTCCGCATAGTCCCCTCTGGCACCAGCGTCTGTACTACAGACAGAAGGAGCGTTACTGCCGCAATGGAGGTGAGCCACCCCCGCACGGCCCCGATCATGGCACCACCGCCGCCACGGAGGACAGCACAGAAATCAGCAGCAATAAGGCGCAGCTTCCTGTCATTCCAAGGACCAGGCCGAATGCTCCTCCCAGACCGTCAATGAGCTTGCAAAGTCCTTGTGAGCCTACTGCCGCCGCCAGAAAGGCCGACAGCTTGTAAAGAAGATACTGTACGCCAAGCTGTAAGAATGGATAAGCGCAGGCTGCTAAAATCGCCAGCATCCCGAAAACACCAATCGTATTTTTCAGCATCCCCGCACCCGCCAAGACCGTTTCTGACGCTTCGGCGATGATGCCGCCCACCACCGGGACTACGCCGGAGATAGCCGCCTTTGCAACTTTGACTGTGGTGCCGTCTGCCGCGCCTGCTATTACCCGCACTATGGAGAGGTATACGGTGAACAGCAGAAGGGACGTGGTCAGAATCCAAGTAACTACTTTTTTCAGGCCGTCGGCGATGGCGCCCAACCGGTTCTCTGGCAGGCAAGCGCCAGCCGCCAAAGCCCCAATGTATAAATAGACCAATGGCATCAGCAGATTGTCGATCAGATTCATCAGCAGGTCTGCCAGAAATACCGTGGTCACCTGCTGAAATGTAGCAGTAGTGACGGAGCCGGAAGCAGCAGTCGCCGCCGCCAGTGTGGGCAGGAGTACCTGAGAAAAGATGTGCAGCTCTTTGATGGTCTCCGTTCCCAGTCCGATGAGGTCGTCCAGGCTGCCCGCTGTCAAAAGGGTGACAGCCAGTGCTCCCGCCATAGGGACATATGCTGCTTTTTCTCCTGTTCCCTGGGCA
>CAOJHG010000229.1 GCA_948435975.1 uncultured Oscillibacter sp.
TTCGTATGTGAGTCCCCGCGCATCGTAGTCGTACCCGGCAAAGGCGGCCATTTTGCTCAGCAGCGCGGAGACCCTGGCGCATTTTTCGCGGTCGCAGTCCCAGAAAACCAGCTCTTCTTGCCGGGAATAGCTGTCCTCCGTCAGAACCTGCTTGAAATCCGTCATTGTTGGACACTCCTTCCATTTTACAACAAAGTTAGTCCATTATAGCACGCTTCTCCTGGATTCACAAGCGCACAGGATGACGGTTTACTGTAGATTTTTCAGGGGACGTGTGGTATGATAGCAGCTATAGAAATTTGAACGTCTCGGATGAAAGGAGGGACCCACATGGAAGCCGCTGTCGCCCTGGTGCAAGAGCCGCTGTCCCTGCTGGCGGCGTTTTTAGCCGGACATCCTGGTTTCGCGGCCTGGTATACGGCGTTTGTCCGGTTCCTGTTCCCGGTGCTGGCGATTTTGGTCCTGGGGCGGGCGGTGCGGTCCCTGCTGCGGATACCCCACACGCCGGAGACCTGGGGACAGCTAAGCCTTCCCAACGGCTCACCCATCCTTTTGACCCATTGGGAGAACATCATCGGCCGGGGCGGTTTCGCGGATGTGCGGCTGAACTACCCCAGCATTTCCCGCCAGCACGCCGCTTTGTGCCGCGGAGAGAATGAAGCATGGACCATCTACGACCTGGATTCTAAAGGCGGCGTGGAGGTGAACGGGGAGCGGGTGGAGGGCTCGTCCCCGGTGAAGCTGGGAGATACGATTCAGCTTGGAGGCGTGCCGCTGCTGTTCCTGCCTCAAACCGCTGCGGAGCGAAAGGAGCTGGAGGAAAAGCGCCGTGCGGAGCGTCCTGCGGCAGTGTGGCCGTCGTTCCTGTGGCTGACACTGTTCCAGATTTTGACATGCCTTCAGCTCATAATTGCGGGAGGAGAAGAAAACAGCGCGGCGGTTCTGCTGGCGTTTTTGGGCCTGACGGCGGTGATGTGGGTGTATTATGCCGTCCTTCGGTGCAGCCGCTGCGTGGGATTTGAAATGGAGACCATCGCGTTTTTCCTGTCTACACTGTGCTTATCAGTGACGGCTTCCAGCGCACCGGAGAGCTTGTACAAGCAGCTTCTGGCAGTACTGTTAGGATTGGGCCTGTTCCTGGTACTGGGATTGTTTCTCCGGGACCTGGGGCGGGTGCAGAAAAACCGATGGCTGATGGCGGCAATGGCGATTGGATTGCTCGGCGTTACCCTGGTCATTGGAAACCGGAAGTATGGCGCGGTGAACTGGATATCTCTGGGAGGGATGTCGTTCCAGCCGTCGGAGATTTCCAAGATATGCTATATTTTCGCCGGGTCCGCCACGCTGGAGCGGCTGTTTCACCGGCGGAACCTGACGCTGTTCATCGTGCTTACGGGAGTGTGTATCGGCTGTCTGGGTCTGATGAGCGACTTTGGCACGGCGGCGGTTTTCTTTGTGACGTTCCTGGTGTTGGCTTACCTGCGGTCCGGGGATTTTGCCACACTGTCCCTAATCTGCGGCGGGGCGGTGTTCGGCGCGGGGATCATTATGAAGTTCAAGCCCTATATCCTGAACCGCTTTGCCTCTTGGGGCCACGCCTGGGAAGCGGCCTCTACCACCGGTTATCAGCAGACAAGGACCATGTCGGCGGCGGCGTCCGGGGGACTTCTGGGTATGGGGCCGGGTGAGGGATGGCTCCACAACGTCGCGGCGGCGGATACAGATTTGGTGTTTGGGATGCTGTGCGAGGAATGGGGATTGCTGATTGCGCTGCTGGCAGTGGGTTCTATTGTGGTGCTGGCGTTTTTCACGGTGCGGGCGTGCCGGGTGGGGCGGTCCAGTTTCTACACAATCGCGGCCTGCGCGGCGGGGTCCCTGCTGGTGTTTCAGACCTGCCTGAATGTGTTCGGCTCAGTGGACCTGCTGCCGCTGACGGGGGTGACGTTCCCGTTTGTGTCCAATGGCGGGTCAGCGATGATGTCCGCATGGGGCCTGCTGGCGTTCCTGAAAGCAACCGATACGAGGGAGAATGCCAGCTTTGCAATCCGCCGCCGGAAAAAGGAACACTGAAAACTCTGATAGGGAGGTGCGGTATGAAAAAAATTGAACGGCGGGCGGTGGTCTGTGCAATCCTGGCGCTGATTCTGGCGGCAGGAATGGGACTGTTTTTGTTCCGCTGGCTCACGCGGGGCGGAAGCTGGGCCTCCTCCGCGTTCAACCGCCACCTCTACAATTCCAGTGGACAACTTGCCAGCGGGACCATCCTGGACCGAGATGGGGATATACTCTCCGAGGTCAAGGACGGAAAGCGGACCTACTACCCTGATGAGACCGTCCGAAAGGCCACGCTTCATGCGGTAGGGGACTTGAAGGGCAGCATCGGCACTGGTGCGCTGAACGCCTTTGCCCACAAGCTGACGGGTTACAGTCTCCTTAATGGGGCTTTCGGCGCGGGGCGGGGCCGTACCCTCTCCCTGACGCTGGACGCCCGGTTTAACTACGAGGCCTATCAAGCGCTGCATGGTCATTCCGGCGCAGTGGGAATCTACAACTACAAAACAGGGGAAATCCTCTGTATGGTCTCGTCTCCCAGCTATGACCCGCTGAACGTCCCGGAAGACCTGGAAAGCAATGACCGTTACCAGGGGGCGTATCTGAACCGCTTCCTGTCCTCCACATATACTCCCGGTTCCATTTATAAGACTGTGACTCTTATGGCGGCGCTGGAGGAGATTCCGGACCTGATGGAGCGAAGGTGGTCCTGCGGGGGAGCTGCTCAGGTAGGAGAAGAGACCGTGACCTGCTCCAGCGCCCATGGGGAACAAACCATTGAGGATGCTTTTGCCAATAGCTGCAATGTGGCATTTGCCCAGATTGCGGTAGAGCTGGGGGCCAGTACCCTCCAAAAGTACACAGAACAAGCAGGACTGACGGATTCCTATTCCGTAGATGGCATTCCTGCCGCCGCAGGGTCTTTCGATTGGACGGACATGAATGGCGGGCGGTTGGGCTGGGCTGGCGTGGGACAGGACCGGGACCTGGTGAACCCCTGTGCCATGATGGTCTACATGGGGGCGGTTGCCAACGGGGGCCGGGCGGCGGAACCCTATTTGATTGGCGGAACGAAAAGTGCTTTGGGGATTCCCTCCCTGCCCCACCGGACCAGACAGACAAAGACCCTGATTTCCGCAGGCACGGCAGAGGCGCTGGCGGATATGCTGGAGAACAACGTAGAGAAAATTTACGGCGCGGACCGGTTCCCCAACATGACTGTATGCGCCAAATCCGGCACGGCGGAGGTAGGAGAAGGGAAAACACCTCACGCCTGGTTCACAGGTTTTCTGCGGGAGGAGGAAACGCCGTATGCCTTCGTGGTCCTGGTGGAAAATGGCGGCGGCGGAAGCAGTACGGCTGGAACAGCGGCGGCAAGGGTGCTGAATGTGATCGTCAACGGATATGAAGGAGGGTGATTTTGTGAGTATTCGGAGCCTGAATCGGGACAGCGAATATTTGGATAAGATTTTCATTTACTTCATGCGGACCATTCTGCGCCTGGAGCGGACAGGGATAGAGCATCTGCCTGTTGAAAATCCGCTGGAAGGGCCGCTGCGGTCCTTTCTGGATACAGCAATGGATATTTTATTCAGTTGTCTGCCGCCAGAGTTGGCACGTCTGCTTCTGAACACAGAGCGGGATGTGTTTTTAAGCAAGGGACCGGTCTCCCAGGATACAGCACTGGGCCTGGAGGTCATCCAGGAGATGTGCTGGCAGCTTGGCCATAATGAGGACGTTTATGAATACCTGCTGGCCACAGAAATGCTTTGGGGCCAGGATGCTCTGCAATATGCGGCGTTGACATTTTACCCGAATATGCCGGCGAAAGTACGGGAGAGGCATCAAATTGAGAACCCGGTGGAGGAACTGCGGCCAGAAATGCTGCGGCAGAATGATTACTGATGGTTGTGAAAATGCTGTAAAAAAACGGAGGGTATCGGCGAATGAAGGAGAAGCGGGGAATCTGGCTGCGGACAGTGCGGCAGATGAATGCGGGAGCTGTTCTTTGCGGAGGGGGCTTTCTGCTATACCTGGCGGCGTCTGCAATGGGCTGGGAAGCGGCGGCGGATGGGATTGTGGTTGTTTTCGCGGTGATTGCGTTGTACGTGTTCGGCTCTGTTTCCGAAGGACGCCGCCGGGCCAAAGAGGCAGTAAGCTATAACCTTCTCTGGGGACAGGGAGCGCTAACGCTTCTGCTGGCGGGCTGTGCGGTGCTGACGGTCAAGCTGCGTCTGGGTTTTTGAAACCGCGCAGAAGTAAAAATTCATAGAAATATATAGGCTTTCAAAATAGAAGAGACCGGGGATTACCCGATCTCTTTTTTATTGCTGTAGATTTCGATATTTCTCTTAAAAAATAGAACGATAGAGAACAAAAAAGGAATC
>CAOJHG010000230.1 GCA_948435975.1 uncultured Oscillibacter sp.
CCCGGACCTTTTCCGGATTCTCCGCGTCCCGGGCCAGCAGGGCGGCGAAGCCGACAATGGCGTTCATGGGCGTGCGGATGTCGTGACTCATGTTGGAAAGGAAGGAGCTTTTTGCCCGGTTGGCCTCCTCGGCGATCTGGAAGGCCTGCTCCGCCGTTTCCTTAGAGCGGGCCAGCATGGCGTTGGATTCCTCCAGGCGTTGGTTCAGCTCCTCCTGGCGGCGGGAGTTTTCCTGCTCCTGACGGAAGAGCTGGGCGCTGTTCTTCTGCTGGGCGATGGCCACCGCCGCCAGAAATAGCATGATGGCCAGGGCGGCCACCAGGGCCAGCAGCATCCGAATGACGGCGCTCACCATCTCCACGGTTCCGGAGGCCACGAACTCCGCTGGGATGAGAAAGAGCAGCAGCGTGTCGTATTCCACCAGGGAGGTGAGGCAGTAGTAGTATTCCACGCCGTCCCGGCGGAAGTTGGCGCTGAGGGGGTCCTGCTCCGACAAGGCGGCCCGGATATCGGGATAGACCTGGCCCTCCATCTCCTCCAGCACCTTGAGGACGTTGTAGGCCTGGATGCTGTTTCCGCTGGAGAAGTTGTCGTGCATGCGGGTGCCGTTGCTCTTGAGAATGTAAGTTTCGTTCTGACTGCCATAGGCGGCGCTGTCGTAGTAATCCGAGAGGGTGTAGACGTCCTTCAATAAAATGGCGTGAGTGAAATAGACGGTTCCCGCCTGAATGGGGGTGGAGAGCTTCTGAACGAAAGCCCAGTAGCTGTGGGAGGAGAAAGGGGTGTCGGAGATGAAGGTGCGGCGCTCTTCGCCGCCGGAGAGCTGGTCGATGTCGGACCAGACGCCGTGGGTCCCCTGGGCGTCGTAGCAGTTCCCACGGCTGTCCATCAGCATAAAAATGGAGCTGTAATTCTCCGTCCCCAGAAAGGACTCCAGCTCCGCAATATAGGCCTCGGCCTCCTTCTCGGAGGTAAAATTGTGATTCTTCAAGGCGTTGACGGCAGCCGTGAGGTAGTTCCAATGGGCATCCAGGGCGTTGGTCAGATTGACCCGCACTTGGGAGGTGAGTTCGTTAAGCTGGGTAGTGCGCTCCAAGAAAATCTGTGCTTGCAGGTAGCGCGTAAAATATACGCCTCCGGCCAGCAGGGACGCCAGCAGGCAAATGGCTAGTACCGCCGGGAGAACGGCTCTTTTTTGCGTGGATTTCATATTTCTTCCCCTCTCCTGTCCGGCGGTCTGCCGGGCTTGGACAACAGACTGGAAACACACAGTAAGATGCGGTTTTTTTGGAATCTCCCCTCCGGCCACGGACGGCCCGTAGAACGGGGCCGAAGCGAAACGTGGAACGGATCGGGTTCACCGCGCCCCGCCGCCTTGGGAATGGAAAGCATAGCCGGTGTAGAATATGCGCGGCGGGTACTTCCCGGCGATCATTTCCGGAACGATCTGCCGGGAGACGGAGAACCTGTCCGACGAAGTGAGACGGATATAGAGCTGGCTGCGATCCAAAGGGGGCCGCAGGCGCTCCGGCTCCACATCCCTGCGTCGGAGATCATGTTCTGCCCGCTGGCGATGTGGAGGCCCTGAAGAATCTCCATAAAGGCAAAAGCCGCCTCGAAGTTGGTGGGAAGGGCCAGATCGCAGCCCGCGCCCGCGCCTGGTGGAGCGGTTTGCCGTTTCCCATACCCAAGAGGTTTCTTCGTTTATTCCCAAGGGTTTCCGTCGGGGGATACGGTTTTCTGGGCAGTCAGCCAGGTCCGTAAAATCTCCGTCAGGGAGGCCTTGCACACCTGAACTGAATAGGCCTCGCCGGTTTCCTCGGTATAACTGCCGGGGAAGAAGGCGATCGGATAGGCCGCGTTGTCCTCCAGTGCCGCTCCGCCCCGGGTCACCAGAAGATAGGGGAAGGGATTCCCGTCCCCCTCCGGGTCAAAGCCCGCCTGGGTCAGTTCCTTGGCCTGCGCGCCGGTCATGGTCATGAGGGCGTATTCCCCGTCGAAAGCGGGGAGAAGGGAACTGGCGATGTCGGTGTTGATATTGCCCTGATAGAGCTTTCCTGTGATGCCATTTCGCAATTCCGCGTCGTGGTGAGGTGCCCAGATGGGAACAATCACCGCGTCGGCTCCCACAGAGCTCCCCAGGGCCTTGCATAAGAGCTCCGCAGTTTCCTCCAGGGTGAAGTCCGCCGTGCTCTTGCAGAAATAGAGCTCTTCGGAGTGGTTCAGGTAACTTTGCTGGAGTTCGTCCATACGGGCGATGCACCGGGGGCCATCCGTGCCGTTGTCTCCCCGGAACCACTCTTTAAAAACCTGACCCATATCGGCCAGGACGCCGTCCCAATGGGCATAGGTCATAGGAAAAGCCCGGCCCTCCCGCAGAGCTTGTTGGGCGTCGTAAATCAGGGTGTCCTCCGGCAAAGAGCTGCTGGTGGACACACTCAGTACACAGGGGGCTTCCTCCGAGATGAAGGCGGCCTGCCCCTCGGGAGAGTAGAGCAGAGAGAGGGCCTGGATGGCTTGCTCCAGCTTCTTCTCGTTGCCTGGCTCGGTGAGGCGCTTGCTGACGCCCACAAAGTTGGTGGGGTTGTACATGTAGATGTTTTTGCTGCCGTCTTCGCCGATGTAGGGCATCATCCCCAGCTTGTCTCCGGAGTCCGGCAGTTCGGTGATGTTCACAGTCATGACCGCCGTAAAGAACACGGCCTTCCGGTTGCCCAGATAGTCCAGAATGAGGTCCGGGTTATTCCGGTCGTCCGGATCCACGGTGAAGAAGCCCGCGTCAATGAGACGCTGAATGTAGGCCATGGTATCTTCCCAGAAGCCCTCCGCCGTGGCGTTGCCGGCCAGGAAGTCCTGCTCCCAGGCCTTTCCGGCGGGGGTGGTGAGCCAGCTGGTTTTGGCCAGATTGAAGACGGCGGAAAAGGTGTTTCCGGACAGCTGGGTGCCAAGCACGCCTGGAATCAGCCCCGCTGCCTGGATTTCGTGGCACAGAGCCTCCAGCTCAGCGAAGTTGGTGGGAACCTCCCAGCCGTGCTCCTCCATGAGGGTTTTGTTGTAAAAGGTGCCGTACATGCCGTAGTTGACCGGGAGAAGATAGATGCCGCCGTCAATGGCCACCTGGTCCAAAACCGGGGTGGAGAAGTTGCCGATGAAGTCATAGCCGGACAGATCCACCAGACGCTGGGCGGCAAGTTCCTCGTCCAGAATTTGAGAGGTAATGAAAACATCCGGGATGTCGTCGCCCCGCATCTGAGCCCAGCTATAGCCGGTGCGGTTGCTTCCGGCGTAAGGGGAGATTTCCAGCTCAATGTCCGGATACGTCTCACCCAATAAATCAAAAAAATTCTGATAGCCGTTCCAATTGGCCCAGATCAGGGCGTCCCGGTTTTCGCTGGAATTGGGCACGCTCTCTGAGGGAGAGCAGGCGGACAGCGGCACCAGGACAACGGCCATCAGGGCCAGCAGGCGGCGTAAAATTTTTGCGGTCATAGGGAGTGGCCTCCTCGATTATAGCTTGCGGTTTCTTCCGGGAATAAGCGCCAAAAAAGGGCACAAACCTACAGGTGTCATTGTACAAGTAAAAGCTGGAAAAGTCAAGGGAGACAAGGGACTGGGGCCCTGGGCGCTGTTTAAGGGAGACGCCGCCGGGGAGCGGCGGGAAGAAGCGGGTATACCATATGCATATGCGAAAATTTGAAATTTGCGACAGCGGCATACCGGAGGTGGGCCTTTTCCCGGGAGAAGATTGCGGGGAGGTTTATGTAATGGAAAAACACTATATAAAAATAGGTCCAAGGCATAAGGAAAATGCGTTCGCCGGGAATGTTCGATTGGAGAACTTGACGATCCGGTGAGGGCCAAAGTGTCCGTCCTGGTGTCCACAAGAGGAATTTTAAGGGGGGGAGGTCACGGAAGGAAGGCGGACGCGTAGATTCGCTCTGACAGGGGTGCTTTCTATAAATCGGATTGGATACATCCCGTCAAACATTCCCGCTTTCTCGGGGCCTTTTTGACAGACGGCCGGTTTAGGCAGCGTTTTTTCGGGCGTTTTTCCTGGAGATGTCATACAGAACATAAATAAATTTATAAAGTAATACGTAAAGTATTCGGATTTCGGGAAATGAAACCGCCGGCCCTGTGCTATAGTAATCACAATGTCTTCCTGGAGCGCGGCGGAGGTTTCTCCGCCCGTGGCCAGGAGGGTAACAGCGGAAGTGTCTGTTTGGAACGCTGCCGGCCCCGGTGAGGGCTTCAATACCCTCTGGTCCTTAAAAATAAAGGAACTGTAAAAAACTATGAAACTTTGCATCGTCGGTGATTTGCTTGATTTCATAGTTCCATGTATCTTCTTATAAGCTACTAAAACCTTGTAGTATCAAGGGCTTCCGGCACTGCTGACAAAATAAAACTCGA
>CAOJHG010000231.1 GCA_948435975.1 uncultured Oscillibacter sp.
GCCTGTGTGTTTTGTTCGCCCCACAATCCCTGCGGGCGGGTCTGGGAACGCTGGGAACTGGAAAAGGCTATGGCGCTGTTTGAGAAATATGATGTGTCCGTCATTTCCGACGAGATTTGGTCTGACCTGATTCGCCCCGGCTTCCAGCATATCCCTACGCAGTCTGTTTCTGAGGACGCCCGGCAGAGGACCATTGCCATGTACGCCCCGTCAAAGACCTTTAATCTGGCCGGGCTGATCGGCAGCTATCATATTATCTATAATCCCCGCCTCCGGGACCGGATGGCGAAAGAATCCTCCCTGTCTCATTATAATGATATGAATGTTCTTTCCATGCACGCTCTGGTAGGCGGCTGCTGCGAAGAGGGACAGGCGTGGGTGAACCAACTGAACCAGGTGCTTGCGAAAAATATTGACTATGCCTGTGATGTTATTGCGGAACGGTTTCCAGGCGTGACCTTCTCAAAGCCCCAGGGGACATATATGCTGTTCCTGGATTGCAGCGCTTGGTGTGAAAGTCATGGCATGACCATCGACGAGGTGGAGCGCCGCGCCTGGGATGTGGGAGTTGCGGTACAGGATGGGAGGATGTTCCATGGTCCCTGCCATTTGCGGGTAAACCTGGCTCTGCCCTTTGTAAAGGTAGAGGAGGCTATGGACCGGCTGACCCGCTATGTTTTCTGTGATTGAGCGGAAGGCCCCATGGAACCCGGTTTTCTGAGCTTGTTTCTGGTACAATAGAAAAAACACCGGCCCCCAAAAGCACAGGGCCGGTGTTTTGACATTGTAAAGCGAAGAATCAGGCTTCGGATTCCTTGCTCAGATCCAGACTGCGGATTTTCTTACGCAGAGGCAGAATCGCGGCGGGGGATACAGACAGCTCGTCCAGGCCCATCCGCAGGAAGGTTTCCGTCAGCGTCTGGTCCGCGCCCAGCTCGCCGCAGATGCCAACCCAGCAGCCGTGCCGGTGACCAGCTTCCACCGTGTGCTTGATCATCCGTAGCACCGCGGGATGGTGGGAATCATAGAAGGTGTCCAGCTTGGGGTTCTGCCGGTCAATGGCCAGGGTGTACTGGGTCAGATCGTTGGTGCCCAGGGAGAAGAACTCCACTTCCTCGGCCAGCTCGTCGGCCAGCATGACGGCGGCGGGGGTTTCAATCATGATGCCGATTTCTACATTACCTATGGCAACACCCCGCTCCTGGAGTTCCGCCCTGCACTCTTCCAGGGTCTCCTTAGCGTCCCGGACCTCTCGAACAGAGATAATCATGGGGAACATAATAGACACGGTGCCGAAAGCGCTGGCCCGGAGAATGGCCCGAAGCTGGGTCTTGAAAATGTCCTTCCGGGTCAGGCAGATACGGATGGCCCGATAGCCCAGGGCGGGATTTTCCTCTTTATCCAGACCAAAGTAGTCCGCCTGCTTGTCTGCGCCGATGTCCAGGGTGCGGATAATCACTTTCTTACCCGCCATGGTTTCAACAACGCGCTTGTACAGAAGGAACTGCTGCTCTTCTGTGGGGAAGTCCTCGGAATCCAGATAGATGAACTCACTGCGGAACAGGCCGATGCCCTGGGCGTCATTCTGGAGGACCAGTCCCACGTCCCCGGCGTTGCCGATATTGGCGTAGACCTTGATTTCCTTACCGTCCAGCGTGATGTTGGGCTTCTTTTTCAGGTTCTGGAGAAGGGCCTCTTGCTTGAGGTCGTTGTTCTTCTTCTCCTCCATGGTGGCAAGGAGCTCCTGGGCAGGCTCGATATAGACGCAGCTATTATAACCGTCGATGACTGCCAGCTTTCCATCCCAACTGTCGTCGAAATCCACGCCCACGAGAGCGGGGATGTTCATGGTGCGGGCCAGGATGGCAGTGTGGCTGTTGGAAGAGCCATGGCGGGTGATGAAGCCCAGGAGCTTGCTCTTATCTAACTGCACCGTCTCGCTGGGGGTCAGGTCGTCCGCTACCAGGATCGCGGGCTGACCGGCCAGCATATCCGCATCCTCCTGACCGGATAGGATATTTACCACCCGGCGGGAGATGTCCTTCACGTCCGCAGCCCGGGCCTGCATATAGGCATCCTCCATGGCGGCAAAGGCAGCGGAGAAATTCTCGCCGGTGGTGGTAGCGGCGTATTCCGCAGTAGCGTTCTGGGTGTCGATAATGCCCTTGACGGCATCCAGGTAGTCCTCGTCATCCAGCATCATCTGGTGGATCTCGAAGATGGCGGCGTTTTCCTCACCTACCTCGTCCAAAGCCTTTTCATACAGCCCGCCAAGCTGCTCCTGGGCCTTTACCCGGGCGGCTTCAAAGCGGGCGTATTCCTCCTCGGGGGTCAGACCGGAGGTGACGGCGGTTTGCGTTTCCGCTTTTTTGTAGATACGCAGGGGGCCGATGGCAATGCCGTTGAGAATGGATTTTCCGGTAGCTACCTGCATCGGTTGTACCCTCCTTCCGCGTTACAGGTTCTCTTTGAAAAACTGCTCCACAGCGGCGGCACTGGCTTCCTCGTCGCCGCCCTCAATGGTAACGGAAACTGTATCGCCGCCCTTGATGCCCAGACCCATGATCGCCATCAGCTTCTTGGCCTCGGCAGATTTGCCGCCGACCTTTTCGACCGTAACAGTGCTGTCCAGAGCCTTGACCGCCTTGACCAGCAGTCCAGCGGGACGGGCGTGGATTCCCAGGGGGTCGTTGATGGTGTACTCGAACTTTTTCATGACAATGCTTCCTTTCTGTGTGCGTTTTATTAGGAATTAGAGTTTCCTCCAAAATCCAGCAAGATTAAAACTCGACCTCCATGCCGTCGTAAGCGGCCAGGATGCCCCGTTCCGCGCCCCAGGCGGCCAGCTCCTCGTGGTTCATGCCGCCGTTGTGACTGAAATGGTTGACAACTTTGACAGTATGCCCGTCCACACAGCCCAAGGCCGTCAGCTTCTCCAGCATGAGCTCGGCGTCCGGCAGGCCCATATGATACGCCGGGATGGACTTGAGTCCCAGGGTGGCGTCCAGGCTCACCAGGTCCAGCCGCTCGCCCTCCAGCAAATCCCAGGCTTCCTGAGAGAGCTGAAGCCCGGTGTCGTGGCCGTAAAAGAGGGTTTTTCCATTTTTTCGGCAGAGGTAGATCAAGCACTCCTCCCGCTTGTCATGGTCGGCGGGAATGGCGGTGATATCCCAGCCGTTGACTTGAAAGCGGTCCCCGCCGTGGGTGATGTGAAAGTTCACTACGCCTTCAATGGGATGGACCTTGAAGCGGTCGATGAGAATGTTGGCGTCAAAGGCGTTTTTCACAGTCTCGCTGCCATAGACCTCCAGGGTTCCCTGGGCGCCATGACCGAAGTGCTCGTGGCGGTGGATGAGGTCTGTGGGAAACCAATGGTCCATATGGCTGTGAGTGACCAACAGCGTGTGAATTGCGGCCAGGTTGAGGCCATAGTAAAGAGCGTGGCAGTAAGTGTCTGGGGGGAAGTCGATCAGCAGCTCACCGTCCAGAAGGGCTTGGGTGCGGGTCCGCAGGTTCCGTCCTTTCCCTTCCCGGGCCTGGGTGCAGACCGGGCAGGAACAGAACAGGGCGGGCCAGCCCTCTGCGGCGGCGGTGCCAAGGTATTGGATTTTCATGGTATCGCTCCTTTTGCGGGGAATTCGTTCTCTTTGATGATCCGGCGTTGGCAAGGACTTCCAGAAAGCCGGTGGTTTTTGGATAATTGACTAAAAAGAACCGGAGCTGACAGCTATAGTATAGCACTTTTTTCCGATGTCTGTCAATCCCGCAGAAGCCAGGCGAAGCTGTAAGGATAGAGCTCCACGTCCCGGATCTGCTCATGCTGGACGCCGTAAAGCAAATCTGTGTATGCGCCGTCCCGGTCAACGCCCGCGTGGACGAAGGCGCCGCTGAAATTGAACAAGCAGATCAGTTCCCGGTCCTCGGCCCGGCGGCACAGGGCCAGGACGTGGGCGCTGCCGCTGTCCTCGGTCCAAACGGAAGCGCTGCCGTCGAAGCAGGGTTCCTGAGCACGGATTTCCTCCAGCCGCCGGAGACCTTGAAACTGCTTGCCCTGGCGGGCGTTTGGGTCCTTGCGCAGCTTGGCAAGGTCCCACTGGAAGCGTCCCCGGTGAATATAACGGCTGTCCTCGCACTTCTCCGGGTCCTGGTGATAGGTCCAGTCGTTCAACTGGCCGATCTCGTCGCCGCTGTAGATCACAGGAATGCCGCTCTGAGACAGCATCCAGGCGTGAAGGGTCAGATCGCAGGTGATGGCTTGCTCCAGCTTGGCGGGGTCCTGCTCGTAATCTGCCGCCTCCACGCCGCAGAGGGAAGCTGTGGTGCCGCAGAGACGGGCGTCTCCCAGGCGGGGATCGTCGTTGTACAGCTCACCCCGGCTGTTGCTTCCGGGCCATTTGCCGGTGAAATAGTCGT
>CAOJHG010000232.1 GCA_948435975.1 uncultured Oscillibacter sp.
GCCAGTTTGCAGGAAGGTAGACATTTATGCAATCTGGCCTTCTATTGCTTATGGTTTAAGAATACCACATAAGCAATAGAAGGCCAGTTTGCAGGAAGGTAGACATTTATGCAAATCACACAGGGGCCAAAAGGAGTGGATTTATGAAGAAGTATGCGTTTGGCGTGGACCTGGGAGGCACAACGGTTAAGATTGGACTCTTTCAGAATGACGGGATTTTGGTGGAAAAGTGGGAAATTCCGACAGACACCACTGATGGCGGGGAGAACATCCTGCCGGACATCGCATGGTCTTTGAAAGAGCAAATGGAGAGAATAGGCGTTTCTTCAGAGGATGTGGCGGGCCTCGGCATCGGTGTTCCCGGCCCGGTAGATGAGGAAACCGTGGTCCACCGCTGCGTTAACCTGGGCTGGGGCGTGTTCAGCATTCGGGAGCGGATGAATGGCTTTCTGCCGGAGATTCCCCAGGTCATGGCGGGCAACGACGCGAATCTGGCGGCCCTGGGCGAGCTGTGGCAGGGCGGCGGCAAGGGGTACAAGAGCGCTGTACTGATTACCCTGGGCACGGGCGTGGGCGGCGGCGTGGTCCTGGGCGGAAGAGTCGTGGCGGGGTGTAACGGCGGTGCCGGAGAGGTAGGCCATATGACGGTCAACGTCCATGAGACAGAGCAATGTACCTGCGGCAAGTATGGCTGCCTGGAGCAGTACGCCTCCGCCAATGGCATCGTCCGTCTGGCCAGGCGGATTCTGGCAAAGAGCGAAAAGCCCTCCGCTCTCCGGACCATGGAGCGCTTTGCCTCCAAGGAAATCTGTGATCTGGCCCGGGATGGGGAGTACATGTCAAAGATGATTCTGGACTGCTGGGGAAGCTATATGGGCCGGGCTATGAGCTATGTCTCCTGCACGATTGACCCGGATGTGTTTATCTTGGGCGGCGGGATGAGCCGGGCGGGAGATGTAGTGATCGACGCCATCCTGCGTTATTATCAGGGCTTTGCGTTCCACGTCTCTCAAGGCACGGGCGTAGTCTTGGCTCAACTGGGAAATGACGCTGGGATATACGGCGGCGCACGAATGATTTTGACGGACTGAGCCAGCTCTGAAAGCGAGTCTGGTGGGCTGAACGGCGCCGGGGGAGGGCGCGTCGATGGACACAAGAGAAAAGAGCGCACTGATTGCGATGAGCGGCGGCGTGGACAGCTCGGTAGCGGCGCATCTGATGCTGACGGCAGGCTACCGCTGTGTGGGAGCAACCATGCACCTGCACTGGCAGGGCGGCGGGGGCCTGGACCGTCAAAGGACCTGCTGCACCCGGCGGGACATAGAAGAGGCCGGGGAAATCGCGGCGCAGTTGGGCATCCCTTTCGAGATTCTGGCATATAGTCAGGAGTTTCAGGAGGCGGTGATTGATAAGTTTGTTCGGGTCTATGAGGCCGGGGGCACGCCGAATCCCTGCATCGACTGCAACCGCTGCCTGAAATTCGGCAGGATGCTGCGGGCTGCGGAGGAACGAGGGCTGGAGTATGTGGTAACAGGTCATTACGCCCGCATTGAGTACGACGGGGAAAGAGGACGCTATCTTTTGAAAAAGGCGCTCCATCAGGAGAAGGATCAGAGCTATGTCTTGTATATGCTGGACCAGTATCAGCTGGCCCACATTCAGTTTCCCCTAGGAAATATGGAAAAGCGGGAAGTCCGCGCCCTGGCGGAACGGCTGGGGTTTGCCAATGCGGAGAAGCAGGACAGCCAGGATATCTGCTTTGTCCCCAGCGGAGACTATGGCGCGTTCCTGGGGGAATACAAGGGGGAGGCGTATCCCGAAGGGGCGTTTCTGGACCAGGCAGGCCGGGAGGTGGGACGGCACCGGGGTGCGGTGCGGTACACGCTCGGCCAGAGGAAGGGCCTGGGACTGGCAATGGGTGCGCCGGTGTACGTCTGCGGGAAGAACATGAAGGAAAACACCGTCACCGTAGGGCCGGAGGAGGCGCTCTACACCCGGAGCATCCATGCGGCGGACATGAATTGGATTCCTTTCGACGTTCCGGAAGCGCCTCTGCGTGTGACGGCGAAGACCCGCTACCGCCAGCAGGAGCAGACAGCCACAGCCTACCCGGAGGAAAATGGCGGCGTCCGGGTGGAGTTCGACCAGCCGCAGCGTGCCGTGACGCCGGGTCAGGCGCTGGTGCTGTATGACGGCGAACTAGTGGTAGGCGGCGGCACCATCGTTTCGGCGGAGTGAGGGGGAGCTTTATGGAACTTATCCAGAAGATTGAGAGCTTTTCTCCCTGGAATGAGCAGGAGGCCCGGGATAAAGCGGAGATACTCCGGCGTTTGAGGAGCGGCGAGGAGCTGTATACACGGGAGAATCCGTCGGCCCACCTGACGGCTTCTGCCTGGGTGGTCAGTCCGGACCGGCGGCGGGTGCTGCTGGCATATCATAGGCTCTATGACTCCTGGGCTTGGCTGGGAGGACATGCCGACGGGGAGCGGGACCTGTTGGCTGTGGCGCTGCGGGAAGTATCAGAGGAAAGCGGACTTGCGGCGCGGCCCCTTTCGACAGATATCTATTCTCTGGAGATTCTGACGGTGGACGGTCATGAGAAACGGGGAGAGTATGTGTCCTCTCACCTGCATCTGAACGTGACCTTTCTGCTGGAAGGCGACCCGGCTCAGCCTGTCCGATGTAAGCCGGATGAAAACAGCCAGGTTGACTGGTTCGGCCTGGAGGAAGCGGTTCAGGCGTCCTCTGAGCCCTGGTTCCGGCAGCGGATTTACAAAAAGCTGAACGCGAAGCTGACAGATTTTCCGCTCTGATAAGATTTTCCCAGTATGGAGGAAAGTTCCGGCGGGGATAGGCATAAAATAGGAGCATAAAAACCGGGGAGAGGAGGAGCGCCTATACAGACCTTGGAATTGGCGGTTTTGGACGGAATACAGGCCCTCCGGTGGGGACCGCTGGACGTTCTGATGACCTTTGTGAGCCGGATTGGGAACCACGGCGAGGTATGGATTTTGCTGGCGGCGGTGCTGCTGGCAGTGCGGAAATACAGGCGGGAGGGCGTTGCGGTGTGCTGCGGGCTGATTTTGGACCTGCTGTTCTGCAACCTTCTGCTGAAGCCTTTGATTGGCCGGGAAAGGCCCTTTCTTCTCCGGCCGGAATTGACACTTTTGTTGCCGCCGCCGGGAGACGCGTCTTTCCCGTCAGGGCATACGGCCTCCAGCTTTGCCGTGGTGTTCGCCCTCTGGACATCCGGCAGCCCCTTCTGGCGTCCAGCGCTGGCACTGGCGGCAGTGATGGCATTTTCCCGGCTGTATCTGTATGTCCACTGGCCCAGCGACGTGTTGGGAGGTATCCTTCTTGGCGCACTGGCAGGGTGGGCCGGGGCCAAACTTGCGGGCAGCATTTCCAAATCAAAGGAAGGACCCTCCACGCCATAGGAGGGCCCTTTTTATCTGTCTTCAGCATAAAAAAGCCCCAGGTCCGAAGACCCAGGGCTTTCCTATTGGATTAGCAGCAGGGGTTGTTGTTGCAGCAGCCATTGTTGCAGCCGCAGTTGCAGCCACAGTTGCAGCCGCAGCCACAGCCGTTGCTGTTGCCGCCCCAACTGTTGTTGCCGCAGCAGCACCAGATGATGATCAGCAGGATGATGATCCAGCAGCAGTTTCCGCCACCAAAACCGTTATTGCACATAATTGGGACCTCCTACGAGATGTAGACCGAATCAAGCGGTCTCAGTTCATCATATGTCATCTGGCGTAAGTGGTTCCAAATTGGCCGGGCGCTGGAAGGAGTTTTTTACAGCCGGCAGCCCGGCACCTGCGCGGAGGCGTTCTCCCAGTCTCTCATAGTGAAAAGGCCCCGGTCCATCAGAGATTCTCCCAAGGTCTGCCTGCCGTTAGAAAGAAAGGTGTCTAAAGCGTAATAGGAGAGGTAGACCAGGTCGGCACGGAGGAAGGCGGCTTCCCCTTCCAGCATGGCGGCTTCTCCCGGCGTGAGGAAATCGGCCTCCTGTCCCCGAATCAGGGCGTCGGAAAGATTTGTATTCTCAGCAGAGCTGTACCCCATGGCCCGGAGGAGAAATTCTGTGTACTGACGGGCGTTCACCGGGTCGGAGGGCCGGAACTGCGTGGCGCTGTAACCGTTGGTGTAGCCCTGCTCATAAGCGTAGCCCACATAGCGTTCCGCCTGGGTGCCGGGCTGAATGTCGGTAAAGGGCAGGGGGCCGCCGCGCCAGGCCAGGGCCTCTTCCTCTTTGCCCAGGACCCGGATGAACATGATGAGGGCCTGGAGGCGGGTGGGAGCCGCTTCCAGATCAAAGCCCTGGCCGTAGCCGGTGTAGCTGCCCCGGAAGAGGCCCAGAGCCTTCAGCGCGGCGGCGATGGCGTTGTAATCCGTC
>CAOJHG010000233.1 GCA_948435975.1 uncultured Oscillibacter sp.
AAAGCGCGGCGTCCGTCTGGTGGGCTTGTCGGCGCTGATGACCACGACGCTTCCCGCTATGGAGGAGACCACCCGGCGGCTGAAGGCCCTGGAAGAGCCGCCGGCAGTGTTCATAGGCGGTGCGGTGGTGACGCCGGAGTATGCGGAACAGATTGGCGCGGATTACTACGCCAGGGATGCGCGGCAGTCTGTGGAAATTGCGAGGAAGGTGCTGGAGTGAAAGAGATACGCAGCTATTTGGCGGAGGGAAGACCGTTGCTGTTCGACGGGGCGATGGGGACCTATTTTTCCTCTCTCCCCGGACGGACGGAGGCGTTTTGCGAGGCGGCGAACCTGTCGGCCCCGGAGACGGTCGCTTCCATCCACCGGGCCTATCTGGAGGCAAGGTGCATGGCCGTGAAAACGAATACTTTTTCCGCCGGTGTTGAGCTTGCGGGAGAGAATGTGCATGGCGCGGAGCTTATCATCGAGGAAGGGGCGAAGCTGGCCCTTGAGGCGGCGAAGGCTTACGGCGCGTTCGTCTTCGCGGATATTGGACCCGCCCCGGAGAACAGCAGGCTGACCAGAGCTGAGAATTACTGCCGTCAGGCGGATGTTTTTCTGGAACAGGGTGTCCGGTGCTTCCTGGCGGAGACGCTGCCTTCCATGGAGGGCGTTCCTGATCTGGCCCGGCACTTGAAAGAGCGCTGTCCCGACGCATTCCTGATTGTTTCCTTTGCCGCGGCCTTCGATGGGACCACCCGGGAGGGCTTTGACGGCTTGGCCCTCTGCCGTCAGGCCGCTTCCATGGAGGAGACCGACGCTGTGGGCTTCAACTGCATGTCTGGGCCGCGCCATCTGCTGGAGCTGGTCCGGAAGCTGGGCCAGGTGCCGGATGGGAAATTTCTCTCGGTTATGCCTAACGCTGGGTATCCCACGGTGCTGGGGCGGCGGACGGTGTACCAGGGCGGACCGGACTATTTCGGCGAAAAGCTGGCGGAGATTGTCCAGGCGGGAGCGGCTGTCGTGGGAGGCTGCTGCGGCACGACTCCGGCCCATATTGCTAAGGCGGCAGAGGCGTTGACAGCGGCGCGTTCTGCGGCTCCGAGGGCATCTGTGAAGGAGGCGGTCCCTGTCCTTGTGTCTGACAGGAATTCTCTGGCGGAGAAGCTGGACGCGGGACGCCGGATAGTGGCCGTGGAGCTGGACCCGCCGGCGGATGACCGCATCGGATTTTTCCTGGAGGGCGTGCGGTCCCTGAAAAACGCGGGGGCGGACGCGGTCACCATTGCCGATTGCCCCATCGGCAGGCCGCGGGCGGACAGCAGCTTACTGGCCTGCAAGATCAAACGGGAACTGGATATAGAACCCCTGCCCCACTTGACCTGCCGGGACCGGAACCTGAACGCCACCAAAGCGCTGCTCCTGGGGCTCTCTATCGAGGGGGTCCATAATGTCCTTCTGGTGACGGGAGACCCGATTCCATCAGAGTCCCGGGACGAGGTGAAGAGCGTTTTTAACTTCAATTCCCGGAAGCTGGCCCGTTTTGTCTCCAGCTTGAACGAGACGGTTTTGCAGTCGCCTTTCCGTATTTTTGGCGCACTGAACGTAAACGCCAGAAATTTCGATATGCAGTTGAAAATGGCCATGGAGAAGGAGGAGAACGGCGTGACCGGCTTCCTCACCCAGCCGGTGCTGTCCAGGGAGGCTGTAGAGAATTTGAAGCTGGCCCGTCAGACCCTGAAAGGAAAAATCCTGGGAGGCATCTACCCGGTGGTCAGCTACAAAAACGCCTGCTTCCTGGATAATGAGATTGCGGGTATGCGGATTTGTACAGAGATCATCAGCATATACAAGGACAAGAACCGGGAGGAGGCGGAAGACCTGGCCGTTCGTATTTCCAGCGCCGTGGCCAAAGAGACCGAGCCGTATACGGATGGGCTTTACCTGATGACGCCATTCCAGCGGGTGCCTTTGATGGTGAGGATTCTGGAGAGCCTGTGACGGAAGTTTGCGAAAAAACGACAGGAGCTTCCCGGTAGAAGGAAGCCCCTGCCGTTTTTTATCTCCGGCCAGCTTTTATCCAGGCGTCCAGGCGGCGGCGGAGAGGCGGGAACAGCACCAGCGTCAGCACAAAATTCCCTGCCCCGTGAAGCAGGTCCATTGGGATTCCGGACGCCCACCAGGACACTGCAAAGGCCCAGCCGCCCGCAAGCCAGCAGACCAGAGCGCACAGCCCGCCGAACAGCAGCCCAAAGCATCCCGAAAGCGCCGCCCAGCCCAACGGGGATTCCATCCGCCTCAGAAGCCGCGCCGCCGCAAAAAGCACCAGCCACACATACAGATACGACAAATTCCACAGGCCAGGCCCCCAGACGGCGATTTCCAGGAACACATACAGGTAGACCGCCATAAGACTCCGCCAGCCGAAGCACACCGCCAGAAGCAGCACAGTCAGGGATACCGGCTCGATATTGGGCAGTTGAGCCATGGCAAGCTTCAAGGCGAACAGCAGCGCTCCAAGAAGGCTGTACAGCACCAGTTCCCGAGTCTTTTCCCGCTGGTCAGCCGGCGGTGTAGATCCAAACATAGGCGTCCCCGTCCTGCATCATCACTTCATCCGCGCCGGTGGAGGCATCCTCGCCGTTGCAGGTCAAGCGCCACCAGCCTCCATCCCTGCTGAAATCCGCCGTCTCGCCGTCCACCGTGTCCACGAACAGGCCGTAGGCGTCCTCGCTTCCGGAAATCAGGCCCTCCTGCTCCAGCAGCTCCCCCAAAGAATCCAAGTCCGTCTGATAGGAAAATGCTGCGGTGCTCCCGTCGCTGTGGACCACCTCGACCGTCACGGCCTTTTCCCCTTCCGACGCTTCCGGGCGGACAGACTGCCATACAGCGAACAACACCAATGCCAGCGCCAGAAACGCCGCAGCAGCGATAACGCCTTGAGTCTTCTTCATCTTCGCTTCTCCTTTGCAGTTCATGTCCCTGCATCATATCAGAAAGCCGCCGCAATTGCAAGCGCTCCCCCACCGGAAGACGGAGAGGGAGCGCTGAGAGAGCTGGAGAGTGAAATTTTGTGACAGCGCGGGGGAAAGCTGGGATCAGTTGTCAAACAGCGGGGTGGAGAGGTAGCGGTCGCCAGTGTCGGGAAGAAGCGCCACGATGGTCTTTCCCTTGTTCTCAGGCCGTTTGGCAAGCGCTACTGCCGCCCAAAGCGCCGCGCCGGAGGAGATGCCCACCAGCACGCCCTCAGCTTTGCCCAGCCTCCTTCCGGCAGCAAAGGCGTCGTCGTTCTCCACAGGGATGATTTCGTCGTAGACCTTTGTATTCAGCACATCCGGCACAAAGCCTGCGCCAATGCCCTGAATTTTGTGAGACCCGGAGACGCCCTTGCTCAGTACCGGGGAGGATGCGGGCTCCACCGCTACGATTTTTACTGCTGGATTCTTTTCTTTCAGATACTCGCCCACGCCGGTGACAGTGCCGCCGGTACCCACGCCCGCGACGAAGATATCTACCTGGCCATCGGTGTCCTCCCAGATTTCAGGACCAGTGGAGGCCCTGTGCGCGGCGGGATTGGCGGGGTTCACAAACTGGCCGGGAATGAAGCTGTTGGGAATTTCTTTTGCCAGCTCCTCCGCCTTCGCAATGGCCCCTTTCATGCCTTTTGCCCCTTCCGTGAGGATTAATTCCGCGCCGTAAGCCTTCATGATCTGGCGGCGCTCCACACTCATGGTCTCGGGCATGACGATGATGATCCGGTATCCCCGCGCAGCGGCGACAGAGGCCAGGCCGATGCCCGTGTTGCCGGAGGTGGGCTCAATGATGACGGAACCGGCCTTCAGCACCCCTTTGACCTCGGCGTCGTCGATCATGGCTTTGGCGACCCGGTCCTTGACGCTTCCGGCGGGATTGAAATACTCCAGCTTCGCCAGGATTCTGGCCTCCAGGTTCTCGGCCTGTTCAATATGGACCAGCTCCAGCAGCGGTGTCCGGCCTATCAACTGGTCGGCGGATGTGTAGATATTGCTCATAATCGTTTCCTCCTGATGTTTAAGTGTTTTTTTGCTTCTGCTTATCAGGGACAAATGCAGCATCAAATGAATGTGAAATTGCTTGCCGTAATTACCAATCTTCCAAATGGGTTAATATGGATTATATATCGTGCGTTTCCAGGTGTCAACCGTTATTTTGCAAAAGTTTTCATTGATTCCCTATTAACCATGTTGTATAATAGGCTGTCAAGAGGAGGGAAGAGTGATGCTGATTTCCACAAGGGGCCGCTATGCGCTGCGGGTCATGGTCGATCTGGCAGAGCACCAGGCGGATGGATTCATTCCATTGAAGGTGGTTGCAGACCGGCAGGAGATATCGGAAAAGTACCTGGAGAGCATTATGAAGCTGCTGGTTAAGGCC
>CAOJHG010000234.1 GCA_948435975.1 uncultured Oscillibacter sp.
ACCGCATCAGTAGAACTGGCCTTTGCCGGGAAGGCGTTTCAGGTGACCTTCGCCAATCTGACCGGCGGTGATTTCGGGGACTACCGGCTGGGAAAAGCCTATCTCTCCAGTGGAGATGCTGCGCAGATGCACCGGCTGGAACTGAGAAATGGAAAAGCTGTCCTGAAGCGGGAGATCATCCAGAAGCTCCCGGGATCCGGCAATCTCGTTATGATCGAATTGATGTAAAAAAAAGGAAGGGATTATCATGCGGTATGGATACTTTGATGAGCAGGCCAAAGAATATGTAATCACCCGGCCTGACACCCCGGCGCCCTGGGCCAACTACCTGGGTTCCCCGGAGTACGGTGCGCTGATCTCCAACAATGCTGGAGGCTACAGCTTTGTAAAGTCCGGCGCCAACGGGCGCATCCTGCGCTATGTATTCAACCAGTTTGACCAGCCGGGGCGGTATATCTATCTCCGGGACAATGAATCGAAGGATGTCTGGTCCGCTTCCTGGCAGCCTGTAGGGAAGGATCTGGCGGAGTATCAAAGCCAGTGCCGCCACGGGATGGGTTACACAAAAATGCTGGCGGACTATTCCGGCATCCACAGCGAGGCGCTTTATTATGTGCCCCTGGATGGGACCCACGAAGTCTGGCAGCTGCGTGTGGTCAACGGTTCGGAGCGGCGGCGGGAGCTGACCCTGACGGGGTACGCGGAATTTACCAGCAACGGAAATTATGAACAGGATCAGGTGAATCTGCAATACTCCCAGTTCATCACCCGGACGCTTTTCGATGAGAACCGTATCCGTCAGCAGATCCATGGTAATCTGGATGTCCAGAACAGCGCAGTGGATAAGAAAATAGTGGTTGAGCGTTTCTTTGGCCTGACAGGCGCCCTGGTTTCGTCTTTTTGCGGCGACAAAGCGGGATTCCTCGGCTCCTACCGCAGCTACGGAAACCCTATTGGCGTGGAAAGCGGCGACTTGGGTGGGAAGCTGAACTACAATGGAAACAGCTGCGGGGCGCTTTCTGCCGTGATCGCGCTGGAACCGGGAGAGGAGAAAATCATCGCTTTTCTTTTAGGAGAAAAGCCGCCGCAGGAGAGCACCGCAATTTTAGAAACTTATTCCGATCCCGGAGAAACCTGCCGGAAAGAGCTGGATGTGCTGGTGAATTTCTGGCATGAAAAACTCTCCCATTTTCAGGTGAAAACGCCCTGTCCAGAGTTCGATACGATGGTCAACACATGGAATGCCTATAACAGCTTCATCACGTTTACCTGGTCCCGCGCCGCGTCCTTCCTCTACTGCGGTCTGCGAAATGGCTACGGCTATCGGGATACGGTCCAGGACATCCAGGGTGTGATCCATCTGGAACCGGAACAGGCGGCGGAGAAGCTGCGGTTCATGCTCTCGGCCCAGGTGGACCATGGCGGCGGTCTTCCCCTGGTAAAATTCACCCACAATCCCGGTCATGAGGATACTCCGGAAGACGCCTCCTATGTTCAGGAAACCGGGCATCCCGCTTATCGGGCCGATGACGCCCTCTGGCTGTTCCCCACCGTCTACAAGTATATTGCGGAAACCGGCAACACAGCCTTCCTGAATGAGGTGATTCCCTTTGCCAACCGGGACGAAGGAACCGTCTACGAGCATTTGAAACGAGCTCTGGATTTCTCCCTCAAGCACACAGGGCCTCACGGGATGCCCGCCGGGCTGTATGCGGACTGGAATGACTGTCTGCGCCTGGGAGCCAATGGAGAATCATCCTTTGTAGCGTTTCAATTCTACTACGCTTTTACCATCTTACGGGAATTTGCAATTTTTGAAAAGGATAACGTCTACCAGGCATGGCTGGAGCGTGAGCAAACAAAGCTCAGAACGCAGCTGAACGATTTGTGCTGGGACGGTGATCGATTTATTCGGGGGTTCACCGAGAGCGGAGAGATCATTGGGCATCACAGTGCGCCGGAGGCGGATCTGTGGCTGAATCCTCAAAGCTGGGCAGTCATCAGTGGCCTGGCAGATAAATGTCAGGCTGAATTGGCAATGGAAAATGTCTATAACCGCCTGAATACGGAATATGGTGCAATCTTGATGGACCCGCCTTACCATGCCCACGCTTTCGACGGGGCGCTGGCGGTTATCTACAATGCGGGCGTGAAGGAAAACGGCGGCGTGTTTTCCCAGTCTCAGGGCTGGCTGATCCTGGCGGAAGCCCTTCTGGGGCACGGAGACCGGGCCTTCACCTACTTCAAGGAAAACGCTCCTTCCATGCAGAACGACCGGGCAGAGATTCGCAAAATCGAGCCTTACTGCTATGGGCAGTTTACGGAGGGAAAAGCCAGTCCACAGGCCGGACGTTCCCACGTTCACTGGCTGACAGGAACGGCATCCACAGTGATGGTCGGGTGTGTGGAGGGCATTCTGGGAATGCGCCCGGACCTTTACGGCATCAAAATCGCGCCCTCCATCCCGAAGGAGTGGAAGGCGCTGGAGATCCATAAAGACTTCCGAGGAAAGAAGCTCCATATTGTTGTAGAAAACCCGAATGGACATGAATCCGGCTGCCGGAAGCTGATGGTAAATGGCTGTGCGATGGAGGGCAGTTATGTGCCGGCGGAACTTCTGACGGAGACAACAGAAATCATTCTGACAATGTAGCCGATTCTTCGGAAGGCTCAGGTCTCCGGTTGACATTCCAAGTGTTCATATAATTCTTGCTTCGAAATACTTTCGGTGTCATTCCCATCTGGCTATGGAAATGTTGGATAAAATGACTCTGAGAGGAGTACGAGAGCATGGCAGCAATATCCGCCAGTTCATAGCTGCTGTATTGCAGGAGATTTTTCGCCATATCAATTTTCCTCTGGCGAATGTATTCGCTGACAGAAATACCGGTTTCCTGTTTGAAAATACGAGACAGGTGGGCTGGAGAGACGGAGACGGCGGCGGCCAGGTCGTTGACGGAAATGCGCTCCATGATGTGGACGTAGATATAGTCGATGGCCTCGGCTACCTGTCTGGAAGATGCAACATTTTTCTTCAGGCTTCGCATACGGCATACATAGTCCAATGCCATCTGGTCGTGGACATAAACGATTTCGGCCATGTTGTTGCAGCAGTCCATCCGGCGGATATATTCGTCGCTGAGGCCAAAGGCTTCCTCCATAGACATCCCGCCTTCCATACAGAAACGGGCCAGCATAGCTGCCGTGACAACGAAGTGATATCGGAGATTGTTGATCGGATTATTTGAGAGAAGGCCCGCCCCCTCCATGTTCTCAAAAGCGCCGCGACTGCAATTTTCCTGTACGGCGTCGATCATCCCTCCCGCTACGGCACGGTAAAAGAGAAATTCCTCTCCCGGTTCCCGATGGCAGACGCACTCGCCATCGACTTCTATGGATGCCAGACTTCTTTTTTTCATCGATATCCCCCTCAGCATCGATATTTCCTAATTATCATATCATGAATTTGACATTTTTGCAATGGAGTAAATATAGAGGGATTATAAAAAGCTGTGAGACCTGTCAAAAGTAAACATGAATCTGACATAATTTTTTTGAATTTTGTATATTTAATTTCGCGAAAAAGGTAAAATGATGTCAATGACACAGCTGGTGGCTGTATCAAAATAAAAGCAGGAGGAGTGTAACGTGAAGAAAAGGATCTTGTGTATCATGCTTGCGGCCCTGATGACCACAGGACTGCTCAGCGGATGCGGAGGGGGCGGCGGCGGGCTGCTGAGCGGCGTAGAGGCCAGCGACGGCGGAAAGATCATCAACATCTACGTGTGGAACGAGGAGTTCCAGGGCAAGTTCAACGAGAATTACCCCGAGGTGGAGAGACTTTCCAACGACAAGTCGGTGGCCTATCTGAAAGACGGGACCGAGGTCCACTGGATCGTCAACCCCACCCAGGACGGGGTCTATCAGCAAAAGCTGGACGAGGCGCTGCTCAAGCAGGGCAGTGTCTCCGCCGACGAGCGGGTGGATATGTTCCTGGTGGAGGCCGACTACGCCCTGAAATACGTTGATCCCGCGGTCAATGTGGCCCTCCCCATCTCCCAACTGGGGATCACAGACGGGGACATCGCCAACCAGTATCAGTACACTCTGGAGGCCATGACCGGCTCCGACGGGGAGATCCGGGGCCTGAGCTATCAGGCCACCCCTGGTATGCTGGTCTACCGCCGCTCCATCGCTAAGACGGTGCTGGGCACCGACGACCCGGAGGTGGTGGGCGCAGCTGTGGCCGACTGGGATAAATTCTATGAGACCGCCGAACAGATGAAAGCCGCCGGTTACTATATGTACTCCGGCCGGGCGGACACCGCCCGGGTGTATTCCAACAACGTCTCCGCCC
>CAOJHG010000235.1 GCA_948435975.1 uncultured Oscillibacter sp.
CTCGTCGATTTCGGCCACACGGGCCTTGAACTCCTCTTCGGACAGGGCATCGAATTCGCCGCATTGGGCCCGCTCGTTGAACGCGATGGCGGGGTGCTCGACGTAGGAATTCGTACCGCAGCGAGAGATTTGGGTGATGCAGCTGAGACAGAAGCTGCGTGCAGTTTCTTTTTTCATAAGATTTTTGATCCCCTTTCATATTGAGTTGTCAAGGTAAGTGACCCTTTCCGCAAAACAGCAAAAAAGGGTATGACATGGCCTTTAACAGCCATTCATACCCTTTCTAGGGATCGCTTTTCTTGTAGCACCGCCGGGAGGGCTTGTCAAGAGGTACGGCGCAAAAATTTCATTTTAGCGTTGACGACTTTGCCTGCCAGCAGTTTCACCAATGGCAGCTTGTATCAGATGTCCACGCCGAAGTTCTCGCAGAGGGCGGCCAGGCCGCCGGAGAAACCGGAGCCGATGGTGGCGAACTTCCACTCGCCGCTGCAGCGGTACAGCTCAGCAATGACAATGGCGGTCTCCACAGAGAAGTCCTCGCCCAAGTCGTAGCGGACGAGCTCCTCGCCGTTCTCGGCATTCACGATGCGGATGTAGGCGTCGGATACCTGGTCGAAGTTCTGGCCGCGCTCGTCGGCCTTGTGGATGGTGACGGCGAAGCTGATCTTCTCCACGTCGGCGGGGACTTTATCGAGCATGATGTTCACGGTCTCGTCATCGCCGTAACCGATCCGGTTCTCGCTGCTGCAGATGACGCTCTCGGCCGCGTCCTTGCAGTTGTTGTAGAAGACGAAGTTGGTGTCCTTCTCGACCTTGCCGGAGGCGCCGGTCATGAAGACCGCGGCGTCCAGGTTGAAGTCGCTGCCGCCGTCGTACTCGCTGATGTCCCAGCCGAGGCCGGCCATGATGTTCTTGAGTCCGGGATTGAATTGGGTCAGGCCGATTTTCTGGCCCTTGGAGAGATTGATAGCCATGGTTAATTACCTTCTTCCCCATTGATATGATTTATTTAGGTACGGTCCGTAAGCGCGTCACAGAGGGGCTTTTGTATCCCCGTCATAACCACGGTTTTGGGCCGGGGATTGTCCCAGGCCCGCTTTTTAGGCTCGTATTTTACGGATGACCTCTAAGTTCCGCAGACGGTTCGCTTCCCGCTCCATCTCCGTCAGGAAATCCTCATAGCTCTGTGCCTCAGGGATGCGTACCGGCACACGCCAGAACCGCTGCCCTGCCGGCCCTACAGGGTCGAAGATCCGGGAAGTAAGACTGCATTTCCAGCTGGAGCGAACCGGAAAGATCACTCCGCCGTCCGCGCAGCCGCAGAGCAGCATATAGGCCAGCACCTGATACACGTTTTCCCTGAGCGCCTTTTGTTCTTCTGAAGAAAGGCCGCCGCTCCATTTCCCATCCAGACGCAGGGCGGACTCCCAGATCTGGCGGTATTTGGCGTCCAGCACGACCCCCTTGTCCTCCCACAGAAAGTCGGGCCGGATGGTCATGTGTCCGCCCAGGACGTCCCAGGACTGCTGGACGGAATGCCCGGCCATCCCCCGGAACAGGGTTTGAAGCAGGAACTGCTCCCACAGCTCGTTCATATCCAGGAAAACCCCGGTGACCTGGCATTCGTTCTCCTTCTGCTGGAAAGGGTTCGCCCCCAGCCGCCGCAGGATGGCGCGGGCCGTGATTCGAGCGGCCTCATAGTCCCGGTGGATGGGGTTGACGATCTTTTTCCGGGTGTGCTGAAGCACGGCGCTCCGGCTCCTGGACGACCAGCCGGAGACCTCCCACTCCAGCGTCTGAAGGGCGGCATGGAATTCCGGCAGTCTCTGGCGCAGACGGCGCAGCAATGCCGGATATTTGCGTCCGGCAGCGCAGCAGGCCAGCAGAAACAGAGCGTTATAGCTGTTGTCCAGGGAATAGGCCCGGGTGCGGTAGGCGATTTTCCCCTGTTCCAGCCCCAGGTTTTCTCGGATATGCCGGGTCACGTCCAAGGCCCCCCGAACCCGGCTGTCGTTATGCTGAAAGACGCGGTACTGCCGCAGCGTCCCTTTCCTCCACGCCCGCTGGAGCTGGAGAGCCAGTTTGGCCACCAGCAGTGGGTCAAAGGGGTCGTCCTGATAGGCGCTGCCCAGCCCGTCCAGCAGCAGAGAAGCCTCCCAACAGGTTTCCAGCAGATAGCGCAGAAAGAACGCGTTTTCTCCGCTGTCGAACCGAGAGCCGATGACCACCCGTTCCCCCTTGTACTCGAACAGGCCCACATACTTCTGGGCTGTTACGCACTTGCCGTTGTCCTTGAAAATCTGCGGGCGCCCGTCATCCCGGCTGCCGTCGTCCATCAGGTCGATCAATTGACAGTTCCCTTGGTCAATCCGCTGCTGCAGCTCCCGGCACAGGCATTTCAGCTTCTCGGGAACGGGTTTGTAGTCCTGCAGCAACACCGCGTTACGCATGGCTCTGCCCCGCGGTTCCAAGCGCTTCCCAGCAGCTTTCCAGGAACGCGCCCACTGCGGCCTCGTCCTCTCCCCGGACATATTCCTGGAGGAGGGATTTGATCCGATAGTCCCATACGTACCGTATCAGCTCATCCAGACTGCCGCTGTCCTTTTGCGTGTCCGGCAGGTGGGCAAACTGACCCTGGGAGATGTAATAGTGGCGGTTAAGTCCGAACCGGCCGCCCTCACGGCTGCCGCCGCCGCTGATGACGCGGTTCAGCATCATGATACGGCGCGCCGCCTCACTGGCGTTCTTCTGGAGGCACGCGCCGGAGCTGCCGCTTTGAAACGCCTGGACAAGCAGCTTGTCCGTCACTTCCACCTCCCGCCATTCGAACCGGCGGCGCAGGGCGAAATCCATGCTTTCTACCGAGCGGTCGATATCGTTCATGGTGCCCAGGATGACCACGTTCCTGGGGATGAAGAAACCGGAGACAAAGACATCGTCCTTCTGGGACAGAGACGCCGCCCGCCGTGTCTCCTGGTCCACTGCGTAGGTAGGCAGGTTGCGGTATTGGGTCTGCACCGGACGGCCCCGTTTGTCCGTCTCCAGGCAGAACATCAGCTCGCCGAACACCTTGGACAGGTCGGCCCGGTTGATCTCGTCGATGAGGAAGAAATAGAGATTCTCCCCCTCCGTTTCCGCCTCGTTCTGCTCCGCCACCTGACGGCAGAACGCCTTGAAACTGCCATCCAGCTTGACGAACGTGGGTCTCTCGTCCATCTCCACCGGCCGCAGGCCCTCCACGAAGTCGGTATAGTCATAGGAGGGATGGAACTGCACCAGGGGATAGGAGGGGGTTCGCTTCCAGATCTCCCGGTCAGCCTTCAGCTTTTCCCAGTATTCCGGCAGCGTCCAGCCCATGCCCATGTTCTCCGCCAGCAGCCCGGCAGTGTAGGTCTTGCCTGTGCCTGGCGCGCCGGTAAAGATGATTTGCCGCACCCCCGCCTGAATCAGCTGAAACGCCGCCCGGAATGTCTCGTTTTCCTCCCGCAGCCGTTCGCACTCCGTCCTCCGCCGTTCCTGCTCCTGTTGTTTCAAGAGGGCGTCCTCCGCGTGGGGCTCCTCCGGAACCGGTTCTTCCGGCGGAGCATCCTGCGAAGGCGGTTCCTCCTGAGCGGCAAGGGCTGTTTCCCACATGCTCCGGCAGGTATTGTCCCACTGGTTCAGTTCCCTCTCCAGGTTATCCAAGCCATACTCCAGGTTTTTCTGGGCTCCGTGTTCCGCCGTCAGCTTCTTCTGATCGTCTTCCGCCTGGAGTTCGAGTCCCTTTTCCCATCTCTTTCGGTTGTCCTCCGCCAGCGCATTGAACAGCTCTCTCAGCGCCATGTTAATCGGGAACACCGGTATGGAATAGGGCGGTTCACCAACAAACACCGGCCTCAGAACGGACATGGCCCCAGTTTTCGTGCAAAACTCCGGAAGATCACGCGCTGCCATCTTCGCAATCTCGTTACGAGCAAGAGTAACTTCCCGCAGATCCGGTGCAGTTTCACAATTCTGCTGGACGCTCACTGCAACACAGAAAAAGAAATATGCCGCAGGAACCATTGGGCAACTGCTTAAGATTTGTCTCTCTAAGCTATAAAATCGATCTCGATTAGGGTAGCGGTCGTTGTCGATCTTTTGTGCCAACTCATTCCAGCCCTCCTGAATGCCTGGCTCCTTCCGCCTTTTCAGCAAGAGCTCCATCTCCTTGATGGTCATCGTCTCCCAAAATTTCACTTGTCATGTCTCCTATCTCCGTCCTGGCATTTTTTTACAGTATACACCTGCTTTTAGAACAAAACAAGACAGAATTTTCGTTTTACCGAAATTAATACTATTTCTTGATAAAATCATTTAA
>CAOJHG010000236.1 GCA_948435975.1 uncultured Oscillibacter sp.
CTCCTTACTTGATTTCTGCTCAGCACCATCACTAGGTAGAGCTGCTGAGCAGAATCGTGTCCTTCCCCGCCCGCAGGCTCTCCACCGCCGCCTGAATGTAGGGATCCGGCATCTCCCGGTCCGCCAGGATCTCATGGAGAGGCACCTGCACCAGCACGACGCCCGCCGCCTCCGCCGCCTTGATCTGCGCCCGGGTCACATCGCTGACGCTGGCGGCAATGCCCAGAGCTGGGAGGGTCCGGCTCTCCATCTCCATCAGATTGTCCGCCATGGCAGCGGAGCCTACCCAGAGGATCTTTTTTCCTGTTGCACGTGCGACGGCAATAACGCTCTGCAAGTCGCTGTTTTTCTCCGTGTCAAAGGTGAACAGCCGCCCGCCTTCCAGAGCTATGCGCCCCGCCCGGATATCCGCAAGGCCCACGTGGGTCACCGGCTCCTCTGTGTAGACCGTCTGAAGGAGGCTGGCCAGGTTATCCTCAGTGACGGGTTTTTTCGGGTCTTTTGCCAGCTCCGTCTCCGTGATAGGCACGCCCTTGAGCATATGTACGCCGCCTACAGTGGTCCGTTCCAGGTCCGGCAGGGCTGGGGCGAAAATCACCAGCTCGCTGCCATAGGCCTCGTCTACTGCCTGGACCTCCTGGGCAATGTTTCCCCGCAGCGTGGAATCTACTTTTTTTATCACGTACTTGAACGCGGAGAAATCCACCTCCGCCGCCGCGCTGGCAGCAGCCTCCCGGGCCTCCAGACCGTCCAGGCCCCGGCTCTCTGTGTCGATGACCAGGGAACTTCCGTCCGCTGGAACCTTCCGCCCGGCAAACAGCACGTTCACCGGCAGGCCCCGGCGGCGCATCTGAACGCCGGTATCATTCGCGCCGGTAAAATCGTCCGCGATAATCAAATATCGGTCCATGCGCCTTCCCCCTTTCCGGCACAGTCAGCGGTTCACCGCAAGCTGAATGGCATAGGAAATGGCGTTGCCCAAGCTGAGCTCGTTGGCGCGGCCATTGCCTGCGTGTCCGAAGCCGGTGCCGTGGTCCACGCTGGCCCGGATGATTGGCAGGCCCAGCGTGACGTTGACGCCCGCTACAGCCTCCCAGTGCTTTTCCTCCTGGTTGTACACAAAGCCCTTGACCTTCAGCGGGATGTGCCCCTGGTCGTGATACATGACGACAACGATATCATACCAGCCGCCCAAGGCCTTGCTGAATACGGTGTCCGGCGGGGTGGGCTTGCCCTCGGGAATGTTGACGCCCTCCGCCATGGCCTCGTCAATGGCAGGCTGAATCTCCTCGATTTCCTCCGTGCCGAACATCCCATTTTCACCGCAGTGGGGATTCAGCCCAGCCACGCCGATTTTCGGGTCTGCAATGCCCAGGGATTTACAGGCGTTGTTGGCGATGCGGATACAGTCCAGCACCCGGGCCTTCTTCACACGGTCGCAGGCTTCCCGGAGAGAGACATGGGTGGAGACGTGAACCACCCGAAGGCTGTTGTGCGCCAGCATCATGGTGTATTTCTGGGTCTTGGTAAAATCGGCGTAAATCTCTGTATGGCCGGAATAGTGGTGCCCGGCCATATTGATTGCCTCTTTGCTGATGGCGTTGGTAACGGTGGCGTCAATCTCTCCCGCCATAGCCAGCTCAATGACCTTAACCACATAGCGGAACGACGCCTCGCCGCCCAGCTCCGTCGCGCCCAAACCAAACGGCTGAGGGACGCCGTCCTTTTCCCTGCGGGGGATTTGGTCTTTGGGGACCAGCCCCAGGTCCAGCACGTCGATGGTCCCATGCTGGAACTTCGCCTCGGCGGGCTTCTGAACCGGGTTCAGCTTGAGGGAGATGCCGGATACTTTTTTCGCAGTTTCCAGAGCATATTCCATCGAGCTCAGGTCCCCCACCACCAGGGGACGGCAGCGGTCATAGATTGCTGGGTCGTTCAGGGCCTGGACGGTGATTTCCGGCCCGTTGCCAAAGGGGTCACCCATAGATATGCCAATGATTGGTTTCACTACTCTGCTCTCCTTTCCCTTTCAACGGCACAAACGGTCCTGAAGCCAAAACGCAGCCCGTCAATTTCGACAAAATTTCCAGGATTGTTCCGCCGCACGTTGTTATATTTTTACTTTAACGGAATTTTAGCAGTTATGCAATACAACAGAAGGCAAAAAGCGTTCTAATATGAAACAATTTCAGGGTTTCGCTTGAAATTTTTGGATTTCTCCGTTAAACTGTTTCTATTTAGAACAGCTTGGAGTGAGTGCATGAACCGCAAAATCCGGGTCCTGGGCATCGCGCCCTATGAGGCACTGAAAAACACCATGATTCGCGTGGCGAACGAACGCAGCGATGTGGAACTGACCGTAGAGGTGGGCAACATCGAGGCGGGCGCCGCTATTGCCCGGAAATACGAGAACGAGAATTTCGACGCCATCCTCTCCAGGGGCGGCACCATGCTGGAGGTGGAAAAGGTAACCTCCAAGCCCGTTTTCGACGTTCCCATTTCCCACCAGGATCTTTTGAACGTCATCCGCCTGGTGGAGCATTACAAGGGGAAGGTCGCTATCCTGGCCTACCAAAACATCGCCAAATCCGCCGCGGCCCTTTGCGGTATCCTGCACTACCACTATGACATCTTTATTATAGATTCCTGGCGCGCCGCCAAGGAAATGGTAAAGGAGGTGAAAAAGCAGGGCTATTCCCTGATTATCGGAGACATGGTTTCCACGGTCCAGGCGGAGGAGGAGGGCATCCAGTCCATGCTGCTGATTTCCGGAACCGAGAGCGTCCGCCAGGCCTTTGACACGGTGGTGGGCATCTGCCGCCACTATGCCAAGGTCAGCGAGGAAAACACCTTTTTTCACGCCTTTATGCGCTCCAGGGAAAATGAGGCCCTGGCTATGGACGAAAACGGGAACGTCGTCTTCAGCACCTTCTCCGCCGAAAAACGCTCCCTTCTGGCGGCCTGCCGGAACATGATTCCTACCATTCGAGCAGGGGATTCCTCCGTGATCTACAAGAAAAGCTCTAACGGCCTTCTGATGGTCTCCGGCAGTAAAAACCGGCTGATGGGCGCCACTTATTTCTTTTTCAGCGTCCAGAAAAACAACCTGACCCTCTCTTACCTATCCGGCTACAAGAGCATCGAAATCTACAACGCCGAGGACCTGCTTCATCAGGGCATCGACCCCCACTCCTTCGGCGAAAACCTCTCCCCGGACCTGCGCAGGCAGAGCCTCTCTATCTCGAAGTCCAACGCGCCGGTTCTCATCACCGGAGAGCCGGGAACCGAGAAAGAGATTCTGGCCGCTCACATCTACTTGAACAGCGCAGAGGTAAAAAATCCGTATTTCATCGTGAACTGCGCCGCCCTCACCGCCAAGGAACTGGAAAACTTCCTCAGCAGTCCCAACTCTCCCCTTTACGCCCTTCTCGGGACCGTGCATTTCAAGGGCGTCCACCGTCTGAGCGCGTCCCTGTTCAACCGGCTTTTAATGGGCTTGCAGGGGATGTCACGGATGCTCCGCTGCCGTCTGATTCTCACCTATGAGCTCCACTCCCCTCATGCGGCTATGGAGGACAGCGCCCTGCGCATCAACGCTGTGAAGAGACAGATTGGGTGTATGGAGATCCCCCTGCTGCCCCTGCGGGAATGCGTGGACAACATTGCGAATCTGGCGGTCCTTCATATCCACCAGCAGAACCGCCTCCGCGGGAGCAGCATCGTGGGCCTGGAGCCGGAGTCCATCAGCCTGTTGGAGCAGTACCCCTGGCCCCAGAACCTGAACCAGCTTCGCCGGGTGCTGAACGAGGCAATGCTCTGCGCCAGCTCTATGTGGATCTCGGCCAAAGACATCCGGAGAATCCTCTCTGCGGAGAACGGACCGGAAGCGCCTGTGCACAGGGGAACGGTCAATCTGAATCAAAGCCTTGCCGCCATTGAATATGAAGCCGCCATGCTGGTTCTGGCCGAGGAAAACATGAATCAGGTCCGCACCGCCAAACGCCTGGGCATCAGCCGTACAACGCTCTGGAGGCTTTTGAGGAAGGGGCCGGGGAAGTAAGGCGTTTTCATATTCTGCTGTGGAGACGGCATCGCAGGCAGAGATGTTTTTATTATGAGAATATTTTTCGAAAAGGGAGAAATCAATCAAACCAGCAGCGGCGCGGCATACTAAAAAGCGCCGGCCGCTGGGAACGCTGTCATCCGCGTCCAGGCGCTGGGAAAAGGAGGGGTTTTTGCATGAAACGACTGCTGCTGATTGCTACTGGAGGAACCATCGCATCCTCGGCCACAGCAGAGGGGTTATCGCCGTCTATCACCTCGGAAGA
>CAOJHG010000237.1 GCA_948435975.1 uncultured Oscillibacter sp.
ATATCAACGCAGCTTCGCTTTGGCGGTCTCTGCAGAGCGCTTCCGGCCTCCGCCATCCAGCAGAGTCGCCGCCAGTCCAACAGCTACCAGGGGCAGACAGAGATATATGCTTCGAACACCCCAGAAATGCAGGCACTTCCAGCCATATACCGCGCCTACATGAAAGCAAAGCAGCGTACCGCCGTAGAAGCGGAATTTTTTCAAGCTGGCCTCTCCACGCGTACAGCAGTAATCCACAAGACCCTCTGTGCATTGACGCAGGTTATTGGTGGAAAAAATCGTAGCGCAGTTGAAGCCCGCCGCCTGACTATATGCCACCCACTGCACCGCCGTAGCGAAAAACATCGGGTATAGGGCCAGCACAGGGTCCGCCTCCTCTGGAATCCAGGCTAAGAGCAGGCAGGCGCCTCCATCCACCAGCAGCGCGCACAAGCGGAAATCCACCCGCCTGCAAAACCGCCTCCCCAAAGACGCAAACACGATTCCGGCAACGTAACACGCTGTCGCTCCCAGGCGGGTGAAGAATTCCCCGGCAGAGCCTGTCAAGCCGGAGATGACTAAGTAAATCAAATTGGAGGTCTCCGAAGAGCCGAAGGTCCCTCCCCGCATAAACAGCGCATACACGCCAAAAAAGCCTCCCACCATTGCAAGGGCGTGGTGGGCCGCCGTTTCCCGCTTCTCTTGTTCCGTCATGGCAGTTCTCTCCAGTCTTCTGGCAGTTTTTATGTCCTCTGAATGGCACGCTCATTATACTCTCATCCAGACCGCAGGGCAAGTCCTGGCCAGCGTTCTTTTTCATCATACCCGCCCTCTGAGGAAACGGCAGGCAAAAAAGAAAAATGGCGCTCTCCCGCTAACCTGCACAAAAAAGGAGAAATATCTTTGTCAAACCTGTGAATTGTTCCCAGTGGAAAAGTGTGCTATATTACAATTGTCAGATGTGAATACGTATTCTCAGGACGGTTGCCATGATTACAATGACCGAAATCGCAAAACTCACCCACGTTTCTCAGCCCACTGTCTCCCGGGTCCTCAACGGCAGCACCACTGTGGCCCCCGAGATACGGGAACGAGTCCTGGCCTGCGCCAAAGAACACGACTACCAGTTCAACGCGCTGGCAAAGGGGCTCCAGGGCAGCAAGACCCAGCTTCTAGGCGTCCTTCTCACCGACATCTCCAACAGCTTTTTCGCCGACCTGGCAAAGCAGATTGAGGCAGAGGCCCGGACCCTGGGCTACAGCATCATCCTTTTCAACAGCGATTATGACGCCCGACGGGAACAGGAGTATCTGGACGTAGTCCGCCGCTACCGGGTAGACGGCGTGCTGGCGGTGCCCGTGCTGCGGAACAACGACGCATGGCCGGACTGTGTGAAAAAGCTGGATGTTCCCGTAGTGGTAGTTACCCGGCGGGTAGAGGGACTGGATTCCATCTACCTGGACCACGAAGCCGCCTCCCGGAAGGTTGCCGCGCATTTAGTGGAACAGGGCTTCCAGCGCTTCCTGTTCATTGGCCGGGACTACGACGCCAAGTATCTGGGATTCCAGCAGGAGCTTACCACACAGGGGCTGGCGGACCGGACCAAAAATGTGGAATATTGGAATGATCAGCGGCTGGAGGAAGACCTGCGGGCCTATTTCCAGCAGCCGGGTCCCCGGACGGGCATCTTCGCAAACAACGACATCTGCGCTCTCCGGGTGCTCAGCATCCTGCGGATTCTGGATATCCCGGTTCCGGAACAGGCAGGGGTCATCGGCTTCGATGATACGTTTATGGCCCGCTACCTCCACCCGGCTCTGAGCAGCGTTTCCCAGCCTATTGGCCGCATGGCAAAGGAAGCGGTGGGGCGTCTCACCCAGCGGATTAACGCTGTGGAGGCCCTCCCTCCCTTGACCCTCCCCCTTCCCGCCTCCATCACGGTCCGCAAGAGCACCTGACCTCCTGCATCCCCCAATCCCACAGAAGAAGGACGACAGCAGTTGTCCTTTTTCAAGGCCGGATGAGAATACGTATTCACGTCACTGTTTTATTAAATCCCGCAATATTTCCCCCCGTTTTGACAGCGCATTTCCCCAGCAGAGAGCAAAACGAAACCGAGAAAGGAACGTGTATTATGGATTACGCGAAAGTAGCACAGGAAATTTATGAGAAGGTGGGCAAAAAAGAAAATTTGATTTCCGCCGCTCACTGCGCCACCCGGCTCCGGCTGGTCCTGGCCGACAATGCCAAATGCGACTCCAAGGCTGTGGAGGATATCGACGGCGTGAAGGGTGTGTTCAGTGCCTCTGGACAGCTCCAAATCATTCTGGGCACCGGCACCGTAAACAAGGTCTATGACGAGTTCATTGCCATTTCCGGCCTCTCCGCCGCCAGCAAGGAGGACGTGAAAGCCGCAGCCGCCGCCAAGCAGAATATCTTTAAGCGGGCCATCAAGTGCCTGGGCGACGTGTTCGTTCCCATCATCCCCGCCATCGTGGCCAGCGGCTTCCTCATGGGCATTATGGAGGCCCTCACCTTCATGGTCAATAACGGCTTCCTCAACATCGACACCACCGGTTCCATCTACGTCTTCGCCAACCTCTTCGCCAACACCGCCTATACCTTCCTTCCCATCCTGATTGCCTTCAGCGCGGCCAGGGCCTTCGGCGGAACGCCTTATCTGGGCGCGGTCATCGGCATGATTATGATTCATCCCAATCTGCAAAACGCCTGGACTGTAGCGACGGAAGGCGTGCTCCAAACGCAGCGGGTTTGGTTCGGCTTGTATGAGGTGGACATGGTGGGCTATCAGGGCCACGTGATTCCGGTCATTATCGCAGTCTGGGTCCTTTGCTTCATCGAAAAGAGACTCCATAAGGTCGTTCCCGCCATGCTGGACCTGTTTGTAACGCCCCTGGTCAGTGTGTTTGTTACCGGTTATCTGACCCTCTCTATCATCGGCCCCATTTTCGTCACCATCGAAAACGGCATTATCAACGGCATCCTGATTCTCCTCACCCTGCCCTTTGGCATTGGAAGCCTCATCATGGGCGGTTTGTACTCCACCACAGTCGTCGCCGGCATTCACCACATGTACACCGTCATCGACGTGGGCCAGATTGCGAAGTTCGGCTTCACCTACTGGCTCCCTCTGGCCTCCGCCGCCAACATCGCACAGGGCGCGGCTACTCTGGCAGTCGGCCTGAAAGCAAAGAACCAGAAGACCAAGTCCGTAGCCCTGCCTTCCGCCCTCTCCCGCTTCATGGGCATCACCGAGCCTGCTATCTTCGGTGTAAACCTCCGTTTCTTCAAGCCCTTCGTCTGCGGCGCGGTTGGCGGTGCGGCGGGCGCCATGTATGCCTCTCTTGTGGGCCTGGGCGCAAGCGGCACCGGTGTCACGGGCATCTTCGGCCTGCTTCTCTGCCTCCACGACCCCATCAATTACATCATCATGTTCCTGATTGCCGCCGGTGTGTCCTTCGCTCTGACTTGGGTATTCGGCTATAAGGAAGAGCCTGCCGCCGCTTCCAACAAGACCGGTGACGCAAAATCCGCAAATCCCCTCCCCGCCATCGACTGTCAGCCCGGCACAGTGTACGCTCCCACCTCCGGCGCCGTTATCCCCTCTGAAGAAATTCCCGACGAGACCTTTGCTGCCGGCGTACTGGGCCGCGGCGTGGGCATCATTCCGGATGAAGGCGTTGTCGCGGCTCCTTTTGACGGCGAAATTTCCTCTGTTACCGAGACCAGGCACGCAGTCGGCGTCTCCTCTCCCGACGGCATAGAACTTCTCATTCATGTCGGCGTAGACACAGTTGCCATGCAGGGCGACGGCTTTGAATGCCTGGTAGAAGAGGGCCAGAAGGTGAAAGCAGGTCAGACCCTTATCCGCTTTGACCGGGAAAAAATCAAAAAAGCGGGACATCCAGACTGCGTTGTTGTCCTGGTGACGAACTCGGACGACTACGAGAATCTCACGATTCAAACTGGGGCCTGTAAAGCACTGGACAAAATCATTCAAATCTGATAGGATAAAAAGGTATATAAGCATACCTAAAAAATACGTCCCAGCAAAGGCGGTATGAATGTGAGTGCAAACGAACTTCATCAAGCGTGAGAATATGAAACCCTCCGGGGGGCGGCTGTCTCCTCGGGGGGCCGTCCCCTTTTTCACGTCACTCCCATCCTGGGCTGGCCGAGCGACCTTAACGGCCTTTCCTTCTATCAGGGAGAATATCACCTCGTAAACGGCGGCGAACAGGTTCTCTCCGCCACCCTCTACACACC
>CAOJHG010000238.1 GCA_948435975.1 uncultured Oscillibacter sp.
ACTTCTTCTGAATCTCCAGCAGGTTGGGCATGGCCATGATCTCCTCATGGCGGGCGAAGTTTCTGCGCAGGGTCTTGCCGTAATACTTGTCCTTGGCCATTCTCTTCTCAGCTGCCTTTCTTCCTAAAGTCAGGTCCGGGGACCTGCCGTGCGCCCCCGGCGATTGACGGCACGCACGGGGCGGTTGATATTTTTAATCCAAATTCCTATTGCCTTTTCTGTGAGAAACTGCTATACTTGCTTTGTCTAGCGGCAGGGAGTTCCTCGCCGCAATTTTGTCATAGCAATTCAGTTTACCATTTTATTTCTCCGCTGTCAAGAATTTTTTGCGGAGAACGGGGATAGAAAAAACCGGAGGCATTTTCTCAAAAGAAAATGCCTCCGGTTTTATAAACCCTTTTTCAGCCGCTGCGAACTGTTTCCGCGTCAGGAGGCGGACTTCTGGCCGCCGAAGCTGCAAATCATCTCGCCCAGGATGGGGATATACCGGGCAATTTTCTCCTCGCTGCTGGTTGAGAAATTCAGGCGCATAGCATTCCTCCCGCTGCCGTCCGGGCAGAAAAAGGCGCCGGGAACATAGGCGATGTTTTTCTGGAATACATAGTCAAACATCTCCAGCGTATCCATTCCCTCCGGCAGCTCTGCCCAGAGGAAGAGGCCGCCGCCGGGGACAACAAGGCGGGTCCCCTGGGGGAAGCTCTCCCGGACAGCGCGGAGCATGGTATCCCGCCGGCTGCGGTAGACATCGGTCACCTGCCGGAGATGCTCGTCAAAGCCGCAGTCCCGGAAATAGCGCAGCACCTGCCGCTGGGCCATGTTGTTGACCTGGAGGTCATCGCGCATTTTCAGATAAACCAGCTTCTGGATACTCTCCTCGTCGGCAATCAGCCAGCCGATGCGCAGACCGGGGGCGATGGTTTTGGAGGTGGAGCCGGAGTAGATCACCCGCCCATAGGTGTCAAAGCTCTTGATGGCCGGCATGACCCTTCCGTCGAAGGAGATGAGGCTGTAGGGACCGTCCTCCACAACAAAGGTGTCATACTTCTCCGCCAGCTCTACCAGCCGCTTGCGGCGGGGGACAGACATACTGATTCCCATGGGGTTCTGGAAGTCGGCGATGGTGTAGATAAACGCCGCGTTTCTGTGCGTTTCCAGCGCGCGCTCCAGCTCGTCCATGTCCATCCCGTCCTCGTCCATTTTCACGCCGACCACCTCCGCGCCATAGCCGCGGAAGGTGTCCAGCGCACCGGGATAAGAGGGATTTTCTGTGATGACCACCGAGCCGGGGGTAACGAGGCCCTTGGCAAGGTAGGCCAGTCCCTGCTGAGCGCCGCTGGTAATGAGAATATTTTTGTAGCTGATATCCGTCACCTGGTAGCGCTTCATAAACTCAACCAGATACATCCGAAGAGGATCATACCCGTCGGAGGCCGCGTACTGGATAGCCTCGCCGCCCTCCTCCAGGAGAATCTGCTCATTGATGCGCCTCAGGTCATCAACGGGGAAAAACTCCGGGCTGGGCAGGCCGCCGGCAAAGGAAACCACCGTTTCCCCCCGCTTGGCCTTATCCCGGATTTTTGCGGTGATGCTGCGGAGTGAGGAAGGGGTAAGCGCGTCAAGAAATTCACTGTGAATGACCATAAAAACCTCCTGTTTTCGCGGTCAGCCCATGAGGCTTACATCTACGTCGGCGGATTTTTTGCCGTTGAAGATCTCGGCGTCAAATTCGCCCTCGCTGTTGGCCACGATGATGGTGTCCACCGCGTCGCCCAGAACATTGAGCACTGTCTTGAACATATCGGGGAAGCGGTCAATGGCTACGATAATCGCAATCGCCTCCAGAGGGAAGCCAACGGACTGGAGGACCAGAGTCAGCGTGACCATCACCACGCCGGGCATCCCCGGGGAGCCGATGGTTGCCAGGGTGATGGTGATAATAATCGTGAAGATCATGGGCCAGGTCAGCTCGATGTTATAGAGCTGGGAGACAAAAATGAAGGTCATGCCCTGCATGATGGCGGTACCGTCCATGTTCAGCGTCGCGCCCAGACGGATGGTAAAGGCCGCTACCTTTTCAGATACGCCCACGCTGCGGCAGAAATTGATGGAGTAAGGGATTGTGGCGTTAGAGGAGCTGGTGGAGAAGGGGACAAGGGCGATCTTGCTGTACTTCCTGAGCATTTTGAAGTAGCTCTGCCCGGTAAAAACCCGGAACATAATGCCGTAAACAACCAGGCCGAATACGAAGAACAGGAAGATCTCGCTGGCGCAGTACTTGGCCAGGGTAACGATGATTTCAAAGCCCAGAGTAGCCAGCGTGCGGGCCATCAGCGCGCATACGCCGTAGGGGGTAAGGCTCATGACGATATTGACGATTTTGAGCATAATGTGCGCCAGGGACTCGTTGAAGCGCTGTACCGGAGCCGCCTTTTCTCCCACCAGGCTGATGGCGATACCGACAAACACCGCAAAGACGACGATGTGGATCATCTTTCCATCGGCAAAGGAGGACACAATGTTGGTGGGAATGAAGTCCAGCAGCACGCCGGAGACGGAGGTCTCCACGTTGGAGTAGGATGTGGACAGGTCGAAGGAGCCCAGATTCACGCCTACGCCGGGCTTGAGAACCATGCCGCCCAGGATGCCGAAGAGAGACCCGATAATCGTGGTAATCATATAGATGACCAGGGTCTTCGACCCAATGCGCCCTACCTGCCGCACGTCGGTCGCAGAGGTGATGCCCATGACCAGGGAGGTGAAGACGAAGGGAACGATGGTCATCTTGATGAGGTTCAGGTAACCGTTGCCGATGAGGTTGAGCACTTCGTCAATGATGATGGTATTCTTGAGATACCCATCGGGCATTACGCAGAGAATTGCGCCGAGAATCAGGCCCAGAACCAGGCCGATGATGGACTTTTTGCCCAGAGATGTGGCTTTCTTTGTTTCCATTGCAGAATTTCTCCTCTCTTTCTGATGTACATTCATCACTCAATCGCTGCTTGGGGCTGGCATCTGTTCCATATGCCGGCATCACCTCCCGTTGTGGTGCCGCGCCGCGGGATGAGCAGGTTCCGGTAAGACGCAAAGGATATTCAGCGGGCTCGGTGGTTTGCCAGAGCGATGGCACAGTCCATGGCATTGACCAGGCTCAGCGCATTGGCGCGGCCGCTGCCCGCATGGCCGAAGCCCGTGCCGTGGTCCACGCTGGCCCGGATAATGGGCAGGCCCAGAGTCACGTTGACACCCGCCACAGCCTCCCAGCGCTTCTCCTCTCTGTTGTAGACGAAGCCCTTGACCTTCAGAGGGATATGTCCCTGGTCGTGGTACATGACCACCACAATGTCATACCAGCCGCCCAGGGCCTTGGAGAACACGGTATCCGGGGGGGTGGGCTTCCCCTCGGGGATACAGATGCCCTCGGCCATAGCCGCGTCAATGGCGGGCTGGATCTCCGCTGTCTCCTCCGTGCCGAACATCCCGTTTTCGCCGCAGTGGGGATTCAGGCCCGCCACACCGACCCTGGGCCGCTCGATGCCCAGGGCCCTGCACCCGGCGTCGGCGATACGGATGCAGTCCAGGACCCGGTCCTTTTTTACCCGGTCACAGGCTTCCCGCAGGGAGACATGGGTGGAGACGTGGACCACCCGCAGATTCTCGTGGGCCAGCATCATGGTGTATTTGTCGGTACCGGTGTAGTGAGCATAGATCTCGGTGTGCCCGGAGTAGCGGTGCCCGGCCATATTGATGGCCTCCTTGCTCAGAGCGTTGGTGACAGTGGCGTCGACCGCGCCTGCCATGGCCATCTCAATGACTGTCGTCACGTACCGGAAGGCCGCCTCCCCGCCCAGGGCACAGGCTCCCACGCCGAAGGGCTTTGGCTCGGCCTCGTCTGCGGTGTCGGGAATCCTGTCCGCCGGGACCAGCGACAGGTCCATCAAATCGATGGTTCCATACTCGTATCTTCCCTCCTCGGGACCGGCAACCACGTTGAGGGTCAGGTCGATATCCAGGACCTTCTTTGCCGTTCTGAGGGCGTAGGCCATGCTGCTCCTGTCGCCTACCACCAGGGGCCTGCAGCGGTCATAGAGCGTCTTGTCCGCCAGGGCGCGGACCGTAATCTCCGGCCCATTTCCGAAGGGATCGCCCATGGAAATACCAAGAATCGGTCTTTCTGCCATTCCTTTTTCCTCCTTTTACTTATCAGCAAAGGCCCTTGGCTTTATTTTCCTCCAGGACCTTTCTGAGCTCCTCCACCC
>CAOJHG010000239.1 GCA_948435975.1 uncultured Oscillibacter sp.
TCTCTGTTCTTTTGCGCTGTTTTTCTACCCCTTTTTAACTCTTGATTCGCATTATAAATACGAGGACCCGGGACAGTATTTCTCTCCTGATTTTATAAGCTACGGCAGGGAGGAAGTTCTGATTGACGCGGGCTGCCTCAACCTTGCCTCTTCTTTAGAGTTTAAAAAATACTGCAAAAGCGTGAAAAAAATTTATGCGTTCGAGCCGGACCCGGAGTGCTATCAAATCTGCCTGGAGAGAAAAGACAGGGAGTCCCTGTCCGAAGTGGAGCTTTTGCCCTACGGGACCTGGAGTGAGCGGACGACGCTGCATTTTACCGCAAGCGCCGATGGGGCTTCCCACGTATGCAAGGCCGGAGGCAGCAGCATACCAGTGGTTCCCATTGATGAGGTAATTCCTGAAGAAGAGCGCGTCACAATGATCAAGATGGACATAGAGGGCTCTGAGTTAGAGTCGCTGAAGGGTGCGGAACGGGTCATCCGGCGGGACAAGCCGAAACTGGCGGTCTGCATCTATCATAAACCTGAAGACATGACCGCGATTCCTCTGTACATCAAGCAGCTGGTCCCGGATTATAAACTCTATATCCGGCATCATTCCAATTACGGGAATGAAACGGTTCTTTACGCCATCATGCCGTAGGCTGGAAGCGGCGGGCTGCTGAGAGACAGGTCCCTGGCTTGGAAGATTGGGAGGCTTTATGAAGATATTGGCTTTTGGAGCGGGCGAGAACGGAAAGGCGCGCAGGGAATATATTACGCGCTTAAAGCGGGACGAATTCGTGGGGTTTTTGGATAACCAGAAAAAGAACGCCGGGTCCTCTGCGGTACCTGAAGGGGATGCGGTAGAAATATATCACCCAAGCGAGGTGGGGCGGCTCCCATACGATGTCATTTGTAAAGTTCCCATAGAGGATTCCTGTAGCATTGCTGCGATAGCCCATTAGGGAACCAGATGGAAAAGGCGGGAGGAGGGAACGGTATGAATTATGCCATTATTTTGGCCGGAGGCTATGGTATCCGGTTTAATTCCGGGAATTTACCGAAGCAGTTTGTGGAAATGACGGGCATGCCCATGGTGGCGTATTCCATGAAGACGGCGCAATGCAACGCGAACATTGACGAAATCTGCGTGGTGACGCTGGAGGAGTATACCTCCCATGTTTGGGAGTGGGGAAAGCAGTATGGTATTCCAAAGCTGAAATACGTTGCGAAGGCCGGGGTTACACGCTTTGACTCCGTGTACAGCGGGATGTGCGCCATCCCGGCAAAAGAGTCCGATACCGTCATGATTATGACGGCGGTTTGCCCGCTTCTTGCCCAAGAGACGGTCAACAAGCATTACAGCCTGATCCGTGAGCACGACGGAGTGATTACCGTGGTGAAAGCGACGGACGCGGTGACCGCCAGTGATGACGGCATCATGGCGGACCGTACCTTGCAAAAAGAGAAGCTCTTTGTGCAGCAGGGCCCCCAGACCTATCGGTATGGCGTCCTGCGGACTGCCCATGAGGCCTACCGGAGCGTTCCCCAGGAGCGGGAAGTGTACGAGGACAGTGAATTGGTGCTGCGCCTGAATGTTCCGGTTGCCATGGTGGAAGGGGACCGGTTCTGAATTAAGGTGACCTACCCGGAGGACCTGGCTATAGCCAAGGCCCTGTATCCCCTCTTCTGCGAGAAGGAAGGGCGGCCGGGGTGAGGAAGATGCACAGAATCGTGGAGGAGGACCTCAACCGTCTCTTAGAGGAGCGGAAGGACCTTGGGCTCCTTGGGCATCAAAGCATTTTGATTGCCGGGGCGAACAGTTTCCTGATGTCCTACTTGGTTTACCTGCTGCTGGAAAACAACCGGAGGAACCATAGCGGGACCAAGATTGTGGCGCTGTGCAGAAGCCGGAAAAACGCGGAGGCGCGCTTTGCGCCCTACTTGGACGATCCGGACCTGAGCATCATCACGCAGGACGTGAGGGACCCGGTTGCCTGGGAGGGCGATGTGGATATTTGTGTTCACGCCGCCAGCCCGGTTGGGCTTTCGTCGCGCTGGGAACAGTCTCTTGAGACCTTCCAGACCAACTTGTATGGGTGCCAGAATCTGTTGGAGCTGGCGGAGAGCAAGCGCAGCCGCAGGTTCCTGCTGCTGAGCAGCGTGGATGTGTATGGGGACAGCCCGGACCGGGCCCGCAAGAAAGAGGAGGACACGGGCCTTTTGGATTGGAGGAATATGCGCAATGCCTATTCCAGCGGGAAACGCGGGGCCGAAACCCTGTGCGGGCTTTACCACGCGCAGCGCGGAGTGCCCTGTGTGACGGCGAGGCCGTCCCAGATTTACGGTCCCGGCATATCGCTGTCGGACGGGAGGCTCCACGGGGATTTCATCCGGCAGCTGCGGGAGAAAAACCAGATTGTGCTGAAAAGTGACGGGACGGCGGTCCGCTCTTTTATGTATTTGCTGGATGCTACGGACGCGCTGCTGGACGTGTTGCTCTACGGAAACGCGGGAGAGAGCTATAACGTCTGCGACGAGGCCGGGGAGTGCTCCGTGAAGGAATTGGCGGAGCGGTACGCGGCGGAGTGGGGAAACGGGGCGGAAGTTGTGTTCGACCTGGCGGAGCGCGATACGCCGGAGGTAAAAGGAGCGCTTGCCGCCGTAACTGGCGACAGCGGCAAGCTGCGGGGGCTCGGCTGGGCAAGCAGGACTTCCTTAAAGGACGGCATCCGCCGGACCTTGCGGTTTTATACCGATAACATGCGCTGACGTGCCCGCCGCTGGCCTCCGGGGGAATTGCGCAAAGGAGGACGCATTTTGGAACTGGAAACCGCGCTTCAGGCGCACCGGAATGATAAGATCGCGCTATATGGCCTGAGCCCTCTGACGGGGACCCTTCTAAAGCGGCTGGATGGTTTCCATGTGGCTGGTTTACTGGATGGGTACCAGACAAGCGGAGAGCTCTACGGGAAACCCATTTTTTCCATGCAGGAGGCCTTGGATTCGGGTGTCCGCCTGATAGTGGCGGCGGCGCGCCCGGAGTCCTGTAAGGTAATCGCGAAGCGGATAGGCGACCTTTGCGCGGAGCACGGTGTTGCGCTGCTGGATGTCCATGGAAACGACCTGTGCGCGTCCCCCAAAGCGGCGTATTCCTTCGCGGGTGTCCAGGGCGTCTCAAAAGAAGCGCTCCGGCGGCTCTTCCAGGAGCACGATGTGGTCAGCGTGGACCTCTTTGATACCCTGCTGACGCGCCGGACGCTGTTTCCCGCCGACGTGTTTGAACTTGCCGGCCTGCGGCTGGAGCAAAGGGGAGTGAAGATTGAAGACTTCCCCTTAAAGCGGCTCGAAGGGGAAAAGGAACTGGGAAAGGCCACGGGTCCGACGCTGCTGGAGATTTAGTCCTACATGGTGGAGCGGCATGCCGTCACGGGTATACGGGCGGAGGAGCTGGCCCGACTGGAGTGGGAGACGGACCGGGAACTGCTCGTTCCCCGGGAGGAGCTGTGCGCGCTTTTGCGGGAGGTTTTCCAGCAGGGAAAGCCGCTGTATATCGTTTCGGATACCTTTTACACAAAAGAGCAGCTGGAGGTATTTCTGCGCGACTGGGGAATTGGCTATACGGAGATTTTGACCTCCTGCGGCTGCCGGACCGGAAAGACCCAGCAGCTGTTCGCAAGGCTGCGGGAGCGGATTCCAGGCAGGAGCTGCCTGCACATTGGCGATTCCGTGGACGCGGATGTGGAGGGCGCGGAGAGAAACGGCTGTACCGCCTGCCGTCTTTACAGCGGGCTGGAGCTCTTTGAAAAGGCCGGGTACCTGGGCCTTTGGGAGAACATCCGCAGCGTACATAGCCGGATCCAGGCGGGGATGCTGGCGGCCCGCTTATTCAACAGCCCCTTCCAATTTGAGGAGCCGGGGCGCAGCATCCATGTAACGGACGCCTATGAGGCTGGCTACGTGTTTTTTGGGCCTGTCATAACGGGCTTTGTCATCTGGCTGTACCGGCAGATACGGGAGCAGGGCTTGAAAAACCTGTGGTTCTGCGCCAGGGACGGCTACCTGATCAAGAAACTTTACGACCAGTTGGAGGGGGCCGTCCAATCCACCTACTTTTTGACCTCCCGCTTTGCGGCGGTCCGCGCCGGGATTGAGACGGAGGAGGACCTCCGCTATGTGGAGGAGATGCGGTTCAGCGGCAGCCTCCAGGAACAGCTGCGGGAGCGGTTTGGCATTTCCGTAGAAAAGGACGGGGCGCGCGGCGGGCTGCTGGATT
>CAOJHG010000240.1 GCA_948435975.1 uncultured Oscillibacter sp.
GCTCTCCGCCATGAGGAGCAATGAGCAGTCCGGAGGGCTCTGCAATGACCTGGGCGGGATTGTCCAGGGCTGTCATGAAGGCATACACCACATACCGCAAGCCCGCCGCCGTGTTTCGGACGCCATGGGCGATGTGCAGCCAGCCGGCCGCCGTTTTGATCGGGACAGCCCCTGCGCCGTTTTTGGCCTCGGTGATGGTGTGATACTTCCGGCGGCTCGTAATCTGCTCATGGTCAATGACGGCATGGGTGATGTCCTCGCAGAGACCGAATCCGATGCCGCCGCCTGAACCGGTGTCAATGAAGCCATCCATGGGGCGGGTGAAAAAAGCATATTTACCGTTCACAAACTCCGGAAGCAGACAAACATTCCGCTGCTGCGGGCTTTCTTTTGTCACCAGGTTCGGCAGGCGTTCCCAGGTCTCCAAGTCCTTTGTGCGGACGATACCCGCCTCCGCCACGGCGGCTGAGAGGTCCGGATTATCGGGGTCTTTTCTCTCGGAACAGAAGACGCCGTAAATCCAGCCGTCCTCATGCCGGGTGAGGCGCATATCGTAGACATTCGTTTCCTCGGGGTAAATATCCGGCAAACGAATAGGATAATCCCGGAAGCGGAAGCCGTCCACAGGACTGCTGCTCTCGGCGGCGGCGAAGAAGCTCTTGCGGTCGCTGCCCTCCACCCGAGCCACCAGGCAGTATTTCCCATTCAGCTTGATGGCCCCGGCGTTGAATACAGCGTTGACGCCAAGTCGCTCCATGAAGTAAGGGTTTGTTTTCGGGTCGCAGTCATAGCGCCAGAAAAGCGGTGTGTGTTCCCGCGTGAGCACCGGGTTTTTCCAGCGGGTGAGAAGGCCGTTGTGCCCTTCGGCGGGATGGTTTTCTCTAGCGATCAGTTCCTCGTATTGGGCGGTTTTTCGCTCATAGGCGCGATCAAACATATACATCGGGGTCCCTCCTTATCAGCTCCATGCACATCCTGCCATTGTGGTATGGGCATTTCCAGGGCTCTACTGTGGGCTTTTCCTGGTCCGGTGCGCCGGTCTCGTCCAGACGCCAGAACCACTCTCCGCCAGGGCGGTGGTCCTCCAGCTTTTCGGTAATATAGCGCCAGAGCTCTGCGGCGGCGTCCCGGCAGTCCGTTCGTTCCGGATGCTTGCTCCATTCGTTGACGAAACCCACCAGGGCCTCTGCCTGGACCCACCAGATGCGGTGGGTATCAACAACGCCGTTTTCGCACTCGTTGACAAGGGAGCCATTCCGGAAAGCGGTCCTCAAAACACTGTCCGCCAAATCACTGTTGATGGCGGCGGTTTTTTCCGTCAGCGCCACGTCTTGCAGCAGGCCGCAGCCCCAGTCAATCAGCCAGCTCGATTCGATGTCGTGGCCGTAGCTGGTAAGATCAATCAGGGAAGTATACTTCTTGTCAAAGAACACGTTTTGACGCTGCTTTTTTGGGTCGTAAACCTTCTCTTCATAAATCCGCAGAATCCATTTCATTGCAGAGGCAACCGCAGAGTCCTTCCGCGCCTGGTACAACCCGGAGAAGCCCTCAAAAACATGCAGGAGCGTGTTCATGGTTCGTTCAGCCAAAACACCGTTTTCTGACAGCTTCTCGTTGCTGGCCGGCTGGAAATCCCGGGTAAACGCCTCCAGATAGCCGTCCTCGTCCCGGCACCGCTCCTCTATAAGCTGGAACAAGCCGTACGCCAGAGACAGAGCCTCCTTCTCTCCGGTGAGACGGTAATAGGCGCTGAGGGCGTAAATGGCAAAGGCCTGGTTATAGGTGTGCTTGGTGTCGTCCAGAGGCTTTCCGTCGCAGGTCAGGGACCAGTAGACGCCGCCATATTTCTGGTCCAGGCAGTGTTCACTAAGGAATCGATAGGCATGGCGGGCGTAAGAGAGCAGGGAAGCGTCCTGAAGAGTTCCAGCGGCCTCAGAGAAAAACCAGAGGATACGGCTGTTCAGAATACAGCCCTTTTCCGCCGCCTTGTCCAAACGGTGACCGAAGTCCATATAGCCGTAATATCCGCCGTGCTCCTCGTCCCGAAGGGCCTTCCAGAAGGGCAGCAGCCGCCCGGGGAGCATTTCCGCCGCGGCTGTGGCAATGCGCTGCATGGGAGAATCCCCTCCTTTTACCGGACACCGGCTTCGCGGTCCGTCTCACTGATTTCGCTGTTGTCTTTGATGTAGCGGATCACCTCGTCCGCCGTGGTAAAAGCCAGGCCCACGTAGCTGTCTGCACAGCCGTAATAGACAGCAATGCGGCCTGTATCGCCGTCCTGGAGCGCGGCGCATGGGAAGCAGACATTCGGCACAAAGCCCCGTTCCTCATACCACTCCTCCGGCGTCAGCAGGAAGTTTTGACAGCGGTAAAGGACCTTACTGGGCTCATCGCGGTCCAGGATGGCTCCGCCGATAGAGTAAACATAACCGTTACAGGTGCCGGTAACGCCGTGGTAGAAGAGCAGCCAGCCCTCGTCCGTTTCGATAGGCGCCGCGCCTCCGCCAACCTTCAGGTTTTCCCACCAGTTGCCGCTTTTGCCCATGATGTGGCGGTGGCGGCCCCAAAACTCCATATCCGGACTCTGGCTGAGGAAAATATCGCCGAAGGGGGTATGTCCGGAGTCAGAGGGGCGGGAAAGCATGGCGTACATCCCGCCAATCTTCCGGGGGAAGAGCACAGCGTTGCGGTTAAAGGGGATGAACGGGTTTTCCAGGCGGGTGAAGGTCTTGAAATCCGTGGTCTTCGCCATGCCGATGGACGCGCCGTAGAAATCTTGGCACCAGACGGCGTAATATGTATCCTCTATTTTGACAAGGCGCGGGTCGTAGGCGTAGACAGGCTGGGCTGGAACCCCGTCCTGGTCCACAAACGCGATTTTTTCAGCGTCGAAGGACCAGTGGATACCATCAGCGCTGCGGCCCAAATAGATGCAGGGAATGCCATTGTTCTGCTCCCCGCGAAAGACGCCGGTGTAAGCGCCCTCATAGGGAACCACAGCGCTGTTGAAAATGCGGGCCACGCCCGGCAGGGGGTTCCGTCTAATGACAGGATTTTCAGTATAGCGCCACAGAGGTGCGGCACAGTCCGCTGGCCGGTCCTGCCAGGGGATATTTGGCAGACTGGGAGACAATAATTTGCTCATGCAGTAAATTCCCTTTCTGATATTCCTCCAGCTTCCCGCCCAGCAGAACCGGACGGGATGGGAGGAATGAGGTGAAATATGATCATCCCTTCACTGCTCCAGCGGCCATACCGCTGTAAATCTGGTCCTGACAGAGAAGGAAAATGATCAGCGCGGGGATGATGGTGATGAGGACGCCGGCGCAGATATAGTTGTACTGGCTCCCCATGGGGCCGGTGAAGACATACAAGGAGGTAGAGACCACGTTGAAGCGGGTCTTGTCCTGGAGGTACAGTCCGGCCATGTAATACTCGTTATAGGTGCTGACACCCTTGAGGATGGCGCTGGTGACAATGGCGGGCTTCAGCAGGGGAAAGAGGATTCGGAAGAACGCGCCGAAATAGGAACAGCCGTCGATGATGGCGGATTCGTCCAGGGTCACTGGCAGGTTCTCGAAGAATTGCAGGAAAATATAGATGGTGATAACGTCGGTACCCAGCATCAGGATGATATAGCCGTGCATGGTGTTCACCAGATTCAGGCTGTCCATGATCTGGTATACCGTGACCTGGCTGGCGATGCCGGGAATCAGAGTGGCCACCATGAAGAGATTGCGGATGAGGGTGTTTCCGGGGAACTTGAAGCGGTCCAGCACGTAGGCCAGCATGGCGCTGATGACAACGCTGCCCACCAGGACGCAGATCAGGATCAGGAAGCTGTGGAGAAAGGCGCTGCCAAGGCCGGCCTGCTTCCAGGCGGTAATAAAGTTGTCAAAATACAGCCAGCTCTTGGGCAGGACCATGACGTTCGTGGTCTGATATTCCTCCATGCTCTTGAAGGCCGTGATGACACAGGAGACGATGGGCACCAGCGCTACAAAGGCGGCAAAAACCAGCAGCGCGTATTTCAGAATGTTGACAACGGTTTTCTTTCCCTTGTTCATTTTGCCGCCTCCTTCTTCTCCTCAATGCCATAATCACGGGGCCGGTTCTCCCGGTAGTCCATCCATTTCTCCGCCAGCTTCTGGACAACCGTCACCAGTACAATCAGCGCCAGCAGAACCACCGCCATGGCGCTTGCCAAGCCTACTTTCATGTCTGTATGGGCCAGCTTGTTCATGACCACGAAATATG